>JBBRNU010000537.1:0-3633 GCA_038230115.1 Chthonomonadales bacterium
CACCGCGGATCGCGGACTGGCCGGCTCCTACAACTCCGCCATGCTCCGCCGCGCGTCCGAACTGCTTCGCGACTACGACAAAGAGCGCGTCAAGCTCTATATCGTCGGGCGCAAGGGCGTACAGTTTTTCCGGCGGCGCGGCTATAATGTCGTTTCGGAATTTACGCTCAACAATACGGGCGTGTCGTTCGCCGAAGCCCGCGAGATCACGAACACCGTGCGGCAGGCGTTCGAGACCGAAGAGATTGACCAGCTATTTTTGCTGTACACGCGGTTTTACACGGCCATGACGCAAAAGCCGACCGATATTCAGCTGCTGCCCATCGAGACGCCGGAAGCCGAACTGACGACTGCGCCGACCGGCGAAACCGAAGACTACATTTTCGAGCCGTCCGCCGACGTTCTGCTGCGCGCTCTGCTGCCGCGCTACGTCGAGGGGCAGGTGTATCAGGCGCTGCTCGAATCGACGGCGAGCGAACACGGGGCGCGCATGACGGCGATGAGTTCGGCGACCGACAACGCGGGCAAAATGATCACGACCCTGACGCTGCAATTGAACCGCGCGCGGCAGGCGGGCATCACCCGCGAAATCTCGGAAATCGTCGGCGGCGCGGAAGCCCTGAAGGGGTAAAACCGCCTGCGAAACGCGGCTCTCAAGGTGCGACGCGCCCGATTTGTAGGGGCGGGGCTTGCCCCGCCCCGTTTTGTTTCGCCCCATCCTACTGTTGTCCCGCCCCATCCTACTGTTGTCCCGCCCCCGCAAAAACGCTTGCGTCGAACGCGACTTTTGGTTACAGCAGCATTCGTTCTTTGACTTCCAGGTAGCGGTTTACGAGTTCGGCGGACAAATTGTCCGCAGGGGCGTCTACGACCAGGACGCCGCGCCGGGTCAATTCCGACGTGGCGCGCTGGCGGTCGTCCAACACCTGCATCGCGACGGCTTTGGCGAACGCGGAGGGCGCGTCTCCGACGGCCTGTTCGGACGCGCGCAGGGTCTGGCTGTCCAGCAGGGTCACGGCGGCGACGAGATGCCGGGGCTGTAGGGCGGCGAGTTCGGCAATCGTGCGGCGCGACGAGTCCGGGTCCCACAAATCCGTGAAGCAGACGACCAGCGACCGCCGCCGCCAGCGCGACTGCAAAAAAGCCAGCGCGCTGCGATAATCCGGCTCGGCGAGCGTGGCTTTGGCGTTGTACAGGGCTTCCAGAATGGCGTAGACCTGCGCGCGACCCCGTTTGGGCGGCAAATACGCCTGCACGGTATCGGCGAACAGCAGCAACCCGACCTTATCCTCGGCCAGTTCCGCGACATAGGCGAGCAGCAGGGCGGCGTTGATCGCGTAATCCAGTTTTTCCACGCCGTCAATCTCGGCCAGCATCGTGCGCCCCACGTCCAGGGCCAGAATCACGTTCTGCGACTTTTCCACCTCGTACTGCCGCGCCACCAATCGCCCCTGTCGCGCCGTCGCCTTCCAATCCACGCGCCGCAGCTCGTCGTCCGGCTGATAATCGCGCAGGCTCTCGAACTCGCGCCCGGCTCCCATCAGCCGCGCGGCGCGAATGCCGACCTGCTGCAAACGCCCTTTGCGCGCCATCAGGCTGAACTTCGCCGTATCTGCTAGATTGGGATAGACCTTGACGCGCGTGGGAACCGAAATCTGCATCTGCCGTCGAACCAGGCCCAGCCGCCCGCGAAGCCGCACATACACGTCGCCGAACGCATAGTCGCCGCGCGCACGGGGCGTCAAATGATACACGATGACGTGCCGCGTTTGCGGCGCGACCGTGAAGGCGAACGGCGCGGCCGGCAGGTCGCTCGGAATCGCTTCCGGGGGCGAGTCGCGCAGTTCCACGCGCCAGGCGGTCGCGGTGTGGTTGCGAACCCGGACGCGCACGGGATTGGCCGCGCCCAGCGAAAGCTTGTCGTCCACCTCGCGCTCGACCGTCAGCGCGTCCGGGCCGGGCAGCAGGAACCAGTCGGTCAGCGCCAGCAGGAGCAGCAGGCCGTACCACGCCAGCCCGATGCCGATGAACCCGGACGCGACGCCTGCGAGCAGGAACGGCGCGGCCCCCAGCGCGAACAGCGCCAGCCAGAGTCGGCTAAAGGTCACGCGCGTTCCCCTTCGTCTTCGGCCCAGTGATCCGGCAGCGCCTCGTCCAGCGGAGAAGGTTCGCCTTCGTTTTCAATCTGTGAATGAAGCGGCGCGTTAAGCGACACAGGCAATTGCGGCGCGTCCAAAATCGGCGGCGCGTCGTTGGGGGCCGTCGGCTCAGACAATCTTTCGCCCGCAATACGCAGCGCGGCCTGACCGGGAATGACGACCAGATCGCCGGGATACAATTTGCGTCCGCGCCGCGTATCCGGCTCGCCGTTGACGAGAACCGAAGTTTCCGCCAGAAAACTTTTGACCTCGCCGCCGGAACTGAGCAGGCCCGCCAGTTTCAGCAGCTGCCCCAGCGTGATATAGTCGCCGCGCGCGGCAAACGTTTCTTCCCGCACCACCGCCCGCTTGTACGGTTGTCTTCGCGCCACAATTTCGCCTTTCTCGCCCGCATTTTGCATCTTGGAAACTGAATCTGACAGTAACTTCTGTAAACATGGCTTTTCACTGTTTGCCAGCATGAAGACCGAAGGTTTCGATTCCACTTGGTTGCTTTTGACAAAAAAGTAAGCATCAAATAATATTCTGTGGTACAGTACTGATGAACCACTGAAAGCGCGAATGCGCCGTAGGTGGTGTTTTAGCGTAGATAGCAGACAATGCCAAACCTGTCTTGTTGCGAAGCGTACAAGTTCAGGCTTGGCGTGAGCATCTGCAACCACTCCTCCAGTTTTTCCGCATCTACCTCTGACGGTATACGATTACCCAGCGTTCCGACCTCAAGTTCCAATAGCTTGTGTATATACACAATATAGGCTACCAAATCTGAGATTTGTATTATGTGGCTTTCCTTCGAGTTCTTTGGCAGGGGGTCTTCGATCATACATTTGATAAGTTGCGAGTAAGGCCCAGCCTGAAACATAGAAGGGACAGGATTATAACGTACCATTTTGCGTGAAGTGCGGGTCTGCTGACGCCGCTTGCTTGTAATTTGAGACTTCGAGCAGGTTCAAATCCGGGTCGCGAAAGTACAACGAGACGATTGCGCCGGTCGCCCCTGTCCGCTCCACCGGCCCCTCCAAAATCGCGACGCCGCACGTGTGAAGATGGCGGGCGACTTCCGCCAAAGGCGTGTCGGTAATCAAGCACAAATCGCCGGAGCCACAGGCAGGCCGATGCGCTTTCGGCTCGATTTCCTGCCCTTGCTGGTGCAGGTTGATCTTCTGCGCGCCGAAGGTCAGCGCTTTTCTGCCGCCGCCAAAGATGACAACATCCATGCCCAAAACCCGGCTGTAAAAGGAGCAGGTCGCTTCGATGTCTCTGACCGTCAGAACGAGATGATCAATTCGATTGATTTTCATGTTTTCAGCGCCGCTCGTTCCCGCGTAGCGTCCAACGCCCGCCTGAATTGGGATTGGTCGTTGCACGGAGACTTACCGCAGTTTTTCGGCCTCTTTTGGCAAGCGCAGCCCCTTGCCGCCGAGCAGGTTCTTCCAAAAGCAATGTTCGGGCGCATACTCTTGCCGGGAAACGG
>JBBRNU010000538.1:0-3632 GCA_038230115.1 Chthonomonadales bacterium
ACTGATGTAGGCGCTTTCCTCGAAATCCACGTCGGCCAGCGTGAACGCGACGCGCTGGCCGTCCGGGTGAATTTGCGGGCTATGGGGCCGCTTGATTTCGAGGAGGGCGCGCGGCGTCAGGGGCTGGCGCGGGCGCGGCGGGTCGGGCGAAGGGCTGTCTGCTGTCATGCCGGATAGTATACCGCACTTCATCTTTCGGACTTCATCTTTCGGCTTGCCCCGGTTTTTCGCAGGGCGGCAATGCCGCCCGAAAATCATTCCGCTGAGGCAGGCAGGAACAGCAGGAATAGCAGGAGAGGATCGCGAAATTCTACCGCGTTGTCCGCCAGAACGAAAAATGAACCGCGCCGCAATTTGTCACGAGCGTTTTGAAGGGATGCACGCGATGCAAACCACTATCTTCGTGTTGATAGCGATAATGATTTTCCTTAACGGCATATGGATTGGAATACTCATCGGAAGGGAAGTAGAAAAAAAGCGCTGGCTAAAAAGCAGGCGCGGCATCGTGAAAATTGATGGAGATGGAAACGATTTGAATTTCAACGTGTCGAGAGAACGTTCGCGCAGGAGAAATTGTTATGCCTGAGAACCCTGAAAATAAAGACCAGACCCCGCAGGGACGCGGCCTGAACCGCCGTCAGTTCCTCAAGGGCATCGGCGTTGCGGGCGCGGGATCGGCGGCGCTCGCCGACCTGCTCAAGCCCGAACCGTCGGAAGCCGAACCCGCCGTTTTGCAGGAAGCGCCAGAAGGCAAGTCGCTGCCCAAAGGAATGCAGGCCGTCACGCTCAACGTCAACGGACAGGCGATGACGATGCAGGTCGAGCCGCGCACGACCCTCCTCAACGCCCTCCGCAACCACGCCGAGCCGCCCATTACCGGCCCGAAACTGGTCTGCAATCAGGGCGCGTGCGGCGGCTGCACGGTCATGGTCGGCAGTCACACGGCGTATGGCTGTATGCTGCTCGCCGTTGACGTGGTCGGCAAAAAAATCACGACGGTCGAGGGACTGTCGAAGGGCGGGCGCCTGAGCGCGGTGCAGGAGGCGTTTGTCGCGCGCGACGCCATGATGTGCGGGTTCTGCACGCCGGGCTTCGTGATGTCCGTCGAGGCGCTGCTGGCGAAAAACCCGAACCCCACGCTCGACGACGTAAAACACGCCTGCGCGGGCAACGTGTGCCGGTGCGGAACCTATCCGCACATCTTTGAAGCGGCCCTCGACGCGGCCAAAAAACCGGGAGGAGGCGCGAACCGATGACCCTGCAAACCCCGCCCAAAAAGCGCAAAATCAAAACCGTCAAAGTCGTCAACGGCATCGAAACCGAAGTTGAGATCGAGGTGGACGACACGAACGGGCCGAGCTGGGGGCCGAAAGACGGCCACAGCGTTCTGAACCACGACATCGAGCGCGTGGACGGCGCGGCCAAAGCGAGCGGTCATGCGAAATACACGCATGACGTGCGCCTGCCGGGAATGCTCTACGGGCGCATTCTGCGCTCGCCCCATGCCAGCGCCGAAATCGTCAGCGTGGACACGCGCGCGGCGGAAGCGATGCCCGGCGTCAAACCGTGATCAGCTACGCCGACAAAAAGACGTTGAAGTACGAGGGCGATCCGGTCGCGGCGGTCGCCGCCACGACCCCGGAAATCGCCGAAGACGCGATCCGGGCCATCAAAGTCGCGTACAAGAAACTGCCCCACGCCGTCACCGGCGCGCAGGCGCTGCAGCCCGACGCGCCCCTGGTGTACGGGAAAGGCGAGGGCCAGACCAACCTGCGACCGGGCGAGAAGCGCGGCGATAAGGCCGAAGTGGACGCGGCTCTCGCTAAGTGCGATGCGGTCGTGGAGCGCGAGTTTTCCATTTATCGCCAGCATCACGCCTGTCTGGAAACGCATGGCGTCGTCGTGGATTATCGCGGCGGCGACAAAGCGACCGTCTACGCTTCCACGCAGGGAACCTTCACGATTCCCGGCGAGGCGGCGCAGGCGCTCGGATTGAAGGGCGGCGCGTCCGTGACCTCGGTCGTCGAGTACATGGGCGGCGGGTTTGGCAGCAAATTCGGCCTGGACTTGCCGGGACAGGTGGCCTGCGAACTGAGCCGCAAGGCCAAAGCCCCGGTCAAGTTGATGCTGACGCGCATTGACGAATTTCTGATGTCGGGCAACCGGAGCGGCGCTATCCAGAAGGTCAAGGCGGGCGCGACCAAAGACGGCAAGCTGGTCGCGCTGTCGGCGCAGCAGTACAAACTGGGCGGCCTGGGCGAAGGCTCGCAATCGGGCCTGCCCTATATCTATAAGGCCGACAACGTGTACCGGGAAGTGGCCTCGCTGCACACGCATCAGGACGGGTCGCGGGCGATGCGCGGACCGGGACACCCGCAGGCGTCGTTCGCGATGGAAGCGATCATGGACGACCTGGCGTATGCGATTGGCATGGACGCCGTGGAGTTCCGCAAGAAGAATACGCCCGACCCGTTCTATCATCGGCAATTGGACGCGGGCGCGCAGGCGATTGGCTGGCAGAACCGCCCGAAAACGCCGGGCGGCGGCGTCGCTCACGGCCCCTACAAGTCGCTGAAAAAGGGCATGGGCTGCGGCTGCGCGACCTGGGGCGGCGGCGGCGGGCCGCAGTGCAAAGTGGATGTTTTCGTGCAGCCTGACGGCGGCCTGGCGGTGCAGTCCGGCACACAGGATTTGGGAACCGGGTCGCGGACGCTGACGGCGGGCATCGTGGCCGAAGAGTTCGGCGTGCCGGTGCGAATGGTGGAAACGCGCATCGGGCGCAGCACGTATGGGCAGGCCAACGCTTCGGGCGGCAGCACGACGACGCCCTCGCTCGCGCCCGCCGTGAAGGACGCCGCGTATAACGCGCGCGTCCAACTCTTCGCCAAAGTCGCGCCCGCGCTCGGCGTGAAGCCCGAAGACCTGACGGCCAAAGACGGCAAAATCTTCGTGACGAGCGCCCCGGCCAAATCCCTGACCTGGAAACAGGCCTGCGCGACCCTGGGAACGCAGGGCATTTCGGCGCGCGGCGAATGGAAACCGGGGCTTTCGGGCGGCGGCGTGCATGGCGTGAACTTCGCCGAGGTCGAAGTGGACGTGGACACGGGGCAGGTGCGCGTGACGAAAATGGTCGGCGTGCAGGACTGCGGGCTGGCGCTGAACCGGCGCGGCGTCGTCAGCCAGATGAACGGCGGCATGATCCAGGCGCTGGGCTACGCGCTGCTGGAAAACGAAGTCGTGGACGCCCAAACGGGCAACATGCTCAATGTCACGATGGACGAGTACAAACTGCCGGGCTGTTTTGAAATGCCGGAAATGATCGCGCTGATTGACGACGGCGACCCGCGCAACGTGGTGATCGGGATGGCCGAACCCGGCTCGATTCCGGGCGCGAGCGCGATTGCCAACGCGGTCTACAATGCCTGCGGCGTGAAAATCTCGTCGCTGCCGATCACACCCGACAAAATCCTTGACGGGCTGGCCCGCTTGAAGCAGGCGTAAGGCACAATCTTACCTCCGGCCCCTCTCCTTGTGCAAGGAGAGGGGCGCGACGACATCCGCCTTTGCCCTGAAACGCGGCGAACGGGATTGAAACCCCGTTCTGAAATGCACAGCCCGCCTGCGCGGGCTGC
>JBBRNU010000539.1:0-3631 GCA_038230115.1 Chthonomonadales bacterium
CTGCACGCATTCGCCCGCCTGTTCGAGAATGGAGCGGGTCGGCGCGGCGCCTTCCAGCGCGGGCCGCCAGTTCAGTTTCTCCGGGTCGGTGGTTTTGATAAAATGGGCGAAGGATTCGGCCATGCGAACCGTCTGCCCGCCGACATATTCAGGGATGGTCATGCGTGCGTTTTCTCCTACGGCAAGAAGATGGGTTCGGGCGTGTACGTATAATCGAAGTCGGGCTTGCCGCAGTCGTAAAGCGGTTTCAGCGTCCGGGCGGCGTCGAGCGCGGCTTCCATAAATTCCGGGCCGCTCTGCAAAACCGGGTGACTTTTGTCAAACGGAATCCCGAACGCCGCGTGCTGCCCCTTGACGCGCTGGAGCCGTCCGGCGAATGCGCGCAGCGTGTCTTCATCGAGGGCATGACCGCGTAGGGGTTCGCCGTCCGCGGCCCGCAGGTCGTAGGCGTGAATGGTCGGATGATGGGCGAGATAGCGTGCGAGCGGTTCCGCGTTGCGCGCCAGATGGTCGGCGAAGCGGGCTTTGTCTGGGGCGTCATCCTCGACAAAAACGGTCGCGCGCACGCCGTCTTGACTGACCGCAATCCTAAAATGCGCCGACGCTTTGTAGGCGCGCCGGTCGCGGGCGAACGCGGCCCAGGTCTCGACCGGGGCGTTGACGGTGCGCCGCAGATGCTGCGCGACGTGCGGAAACATCGGCTCCTCGACGAGGACGCCCAGTCGCGGCGCGACCGCCTCGCTCAGGCAAACCAGTTTCGGTTTCAGCGCGGTCCGAATCAGCGCCATGCGGTCGGCAAAGTCTTCCTGCGCGAACAGGTCGAAATCTTCTGGGGCGAACCCGCCAAAGGCGCCTGCCAGGTCTATTTCTTCAAGCGTCGGAATCGCGGGTTCTATCGCCATCGTTCTCTTTCCTGTCTTTCGTCTTTCTCATTTGAAAAACGGGGAACGGGGCGAACGGGATTGAAACCCCGTTCTGAAATGCGTAGCCCGCCTGCGCGGGCTAAATGCAAAGCGCCTGCGCGGGCTAAAATACGGCGCTGGCTGAAGACTGTTTTGACTTGCCTGCCTTCGCGAGTTGAAAACGCGCTCGGATGCTCGGCATTGTGCATTGCAGGCCACGAAGGTGGTCTGTGCCTTTCAGAACGGGGTTACCATCCCGTTCTCCCCGTTCGCCGCATTTCAATTCCGCGCATCGGGCCTGCGCGGTCAGGGCGCGCTCAAAGTCAGGATTTGCGCGTCATCGGGAGTCTTGTCCTGCTCGCCTTCGGTTTCCGCACGATAGGTTTCCCAGGCCGCCTGGACGCCGCCTTCCGTCACGTCGCCCGCGTGCGTATAAACCCGGTAGCGCAGACGAAGCGGCTTGCGCGGCGCAATTACAATCGGGTCTTCCTGAAAAAAGCCGTAGTTGGGTGAGAACGGCCCGTAATTGCGCGTGAACCAGGGTGTCGGGAAATCCGGGTTGTCGGGATGCTCCAGCAGGGCGATGCCGCAGGTCTGCCGCCCCAGTTTGCCGGAACAGTCGAGCCAGGCGGAACGCTGCTTGTAGGTTCCGCGCTCGTTGGTTTTGCCCTCAGCATTGGTCAGCGCGCCGCCCGTCTGCACCGACAGGCCGTCGGCCACACGAATGTGGGGCAGGCCCGCCTCGTTGGTCGGGTACAGCGTGACCGGCTCGGAACCGGGCGCGCTGAGAGTAAGCTCGAAGTCGAACCAGCGGGCTTCGGGCGGCGCGTCGTAAAACGTAAACGCGCGCGTATCGGTCAGGATAACGTCGCCCTGCGGCGAAACCCAATCGCAAATTTCGGTGAAGCCGCCGGATGACGCCCCCCCCGCCAGCGCTGCGAATTCGCGATGCACGATTTTACCGCTGTTGTGCCGTTCCAGCCAGCAGTCCACATCATTGACCCGCCCATGCCCCACCCACAGGCCGTGATGATGGCGATGGTCGGTGGGCGCGTCCGCGAGAAGCGACAGGCCGTTGGCGGCGCGCAGCGGATACAGATACGGCTTCCAGCGCGGCGAACCGAATTGATACCGGGCGTATTCCTGACCGCCGATGCGAATGATCAGCTGCCCATTTTCTTCGATGGTTTCTACCATGCGAGCGCTTCTCCTTCTTCCTCAGCGTTTTCGTATGCTGCTTGTCACTTCAAACTACGCATGCGGCAGGCGGAAGATTTGCGCCCCGAATCAAGGCTTCCGCGCGGCAGGCAGGTCAGCAAACGGCGAAAGGACAATGCGGCTGACGCTGTCGTGACGCAGGTTGCGCCGGTCATTCGTGCCGTCCTGCCCGCCCTGCCGCGCTTTGTCGAGGGCTTTGCCGGCTAAAACGCGCCCGTCGAGATCGCTGTCTTCGGCGGGCGCGTTGCGACCGTAGCGGCGCAGCCCCGCGCAGGCCATCGCGCGCACCGGAAACACAATGCGGCGCGGGCTTTTGCGGCCCAGGTCGGGCGTGAGGAAGAGGTACGTTTTGTCGCGGGCGAGTTTTTCCAGCCGGGGCAGACTGTCGCTGTCGCCGGTCAGGGCGAGGGCGAGCGCGGCGCTCTGGCGCAGGCGGTAGCGGTCGCTCGCGGCGGCTTCGGCGATTTCGCGGTCAATCATTTTGCGCTCGCTGACCGACAGGCCGTAGGAACGGAGCGGCGCGGCGATGATTTTTTCCCAGCCGGGCGGTTCGCCCGCGCGCGGCTGATACGCCACGACGCCCAGCCCGATCACCGACCGGCTGCGAAGATACACGTCGTCGCTGTTGGCGAGGTGCAGGAGGAAGGGCAGCAGACGGGGGTTGGCGTGGAGGGCGAGCAGGTCGGCGGCGGGATACGCCCAGACGGGAAGACCGGGCAGGCGTTCGGGAGCCTGCAAAATGCCCAGCAGCACGCGATCCACATCCACGCCCTGCCGGTCGAGATACGCCTGCGCGGGCTGCGACAGGCCGGGCGCGTCCGGCTCGAGGAGGAGGCGCAGGGCGGCGGCGATGGTCTCTTTCCGCTGTCCCTCGCGCGCCGCCGCCTCAAAAACGGCCTCGCGTGAAACCGCTTCGCCGCCCCGCTTCCCGTTCCACTCCGGCTGCCACGAAAGCCCGGTCAGCGCGATGGCGTAGAGCGTGTCGTCGGTCAGACGCTCGCCGCGCCATTTCAGTTTGCTGGTCGCCTGCTGCATCTCGTCGCTGAACAGCGTCAGGACATCGTAAGCGTTGTAGCGCGCGATGGGTTTTGCATCTCCGGCAGGCGTCCCGGCGTCGGCGCGAGCGGAAATCGGGTTTGTTCCTATCAGCAGAAGCGACAGCGCCGCCGCGCCCCAGGCTCCGCCAAAAAAGCGTTGTTTTCGACCGCGAAATTGCATGGGAATGTTTTCCTTCCCTTTCCCCTCTTGCGCGCCCGTGCCTGCGCGCATAGAAATCGCCTCATTTTAACTGGTTTACCCGCGAACGTCAAGTATTGTTTTCAACGTCGTCGCCCGCGCCCGAAAAACCGCGCGACGGAACGCGAAAGGAAGCCGAGGGGTTGAACCCCTCGGCAGGCATTGCAGCCCGCGCAGGCGGCTGCAATGCCTGTTCTGATAGGCGCGTCGAACGGGATTGAAACCCCGTTCTGAAATGCGAAGCCCGCCTGCGCGGGCTAAATTCACAATGCCGA
>JBBRNU010000540.1:0-3622 GCA_038230115.1 Chthonomonadales bacterium
CCTACGACGCGCAGGCGGTCGGCATTGACCACAACAGCAGCGAAAACGTCATCGAAAACAACGATCTGCGGTTCGGCGGCGACGGGATTTTCATTCGGGCCAACGAGGGGCCAATCGCGCCGGAAACCGTTGTGCCGCCGCGCAACGGCTCGCACCGCAACGTCCTGCGAAACAACGACTGCTCGTTTTCGCCCAACAATGCGATTGAAGTGGATTTGGTGGACGACACGGTTATCGAGGGCAACAACTGCTCGTACTCGCATTACGGAATGTGGCTGGGCTATTCGCGCCGCTGTCTGGTTCGCGGCAACGTCTGCCTGGGCGATACCGCGCACGCCATAGAGATCGAAAACGGACAGGACGACCGCCTCGACAATAACATTTTCGGGTGGCAGGAACCGGCGCTCACCACGCAAACTTCACAAACCGCGCTTGTTCTGCGACAGAACGGACGCGACCGCACGCCCTCCGGCCCGTATCAGGTCGTCAATAACGTTTTCCTGGGCGTGACGACGGGCGCGCGGCTGCGGGACACGCCCGCGACGTTTGTCAATAACACGCTGTTCCCGGCGGGCCAGGAACCGGGCGTACTGGCGGCGACGGAAGGAACCGGTAATGCGCGGCAGTTCAACAGCGTCGTCAGGCAGGGGCTGTCCACAATGCCGCCGCAGCCCGACGGGCCGGAGGTTCGCAGCGTGAGCGCGCTCCGCCCCGACGGGCTGACGACGCTGAAGGGAACGCATCTGCGGGTCGGCGCGTTCACGCCCGTCGTCACCATCAACGGCATTCCGGTTCCGGTTCGGCAGGCGTTCGACTCGTTTATCACGTTTGTCATGCCGCCGGACTTCTGGAACCGCCCGGTCGAGCCTCGCATTCGGCTTCGGGTCTTCAACGGGCGCGGCTGGACGGATATTCAAACCCAATCTATGCAATGGCCCGCGAACCAGTCGCGCCTGGACACCATCACGCCCGACGATTACGCCGCGCCCAAAACGCTGGCCGTCACCGGCGCGAACTTGCGCGGCGGGCGTCTCTTGCTGGAGGGCAAGCCCCTCGTAATGGTCAGCGAGCAGGCCGAGCGGCTGGTTGCGCGCCTGCCCGCATCCTGGAACGCTCAATCGCATGGCAATCTGGTCTGGACGCGCGGCAACGGCCCCGACTCCCTCCAAACCTGGCCGATTGCCCTTCCGAACTGGGTTCCGGCTGCGAAGAAATAGTTTCTTCGGTTGCGGCTAAGGAGGTTTGATAACACGCTGACGCTGCATTTTGTAGGGGCTTCGCTGGACGCGCCCCTACGAAAAGCATAGGGCTTCTTGTAGAGGAGTATTATGCAGACCGGTGACCTGCTATTTACGAAACCGCTGCTCTGCCACTCGATTTACGAAACCCCGTTCTTCCGCGCCCGCAATGCATTCCTTCACCAGCGTTCGCAGATGGATTTGGCCTGGAGGAATTGAAGGAGATAATCGCGCCCCCCGGCTTTGCTGTCCGTCCCGGAAAGATTGAAGCCGCCGAAGGGCTGAATGTCCACGAGCGCGCCGGTGCATTTGCGGTTCAAATACAGGTTGCCAACGTGGAATTCGTGGCGGGCGCGTTCGAGATGGGCGCGGTTATTGGAATACAGCCCGCCCGTCAGGGCGTAATCGGTTCCGTTCGCGATGGCGAGCGCGTGATCGAAATCGTCGGCGCGCAGCACGGCAAGGACGGGGCCGAAAATTTCCTCCTGCGCGAGGCGGGCGTTCGGGGCGACGTCGGCGAAGATGGCGGGCGAGAGGAAATAGCCGTCGCTGTCGTTTGCCAGTTCTCGGCTTTCGCCGCCCAGAACCAGGCGTCCTTCGCGCCTGCCCACTTCGTAGTACGAACGAATTTTGCGGTAGGCGTCCGCGTCAATCACGGCTCCGAGCGTGTTGGCGACATCGGTCGGATCGCCGACCGTCAAATTCCGGGCGCGCTCCACGACTTTGGCGAGCAGGGCGTCGTAGATATTCGCGTGGGCGATGAGACGGGAGCAGGCGGAACATTTTTGGCCCTGGAAGCCGAACGCGGACGCGACGACGCCCTCGGCGGCCTCGTCCAGATTCACCCCGTCGTCCACGATGATCGCGTCTTTGCCGCCCATTTCGAGAACAGCGCGCTTGAGCCATTTCTGGCCGGGGGGCGTTTTGGCGACGCGCTCATGAATGTGCAGGCCGACCTCTTTGCTGCCCGTGAACGAAACGAACCGAACCAGGGGATGGCCGGTCAGCGCTTCGCCGACAATTTCGCCCAATCCGGGCAGGAAGTTGACGACGCCGGGCGGCAGGCTGGCCTCTTCCAGCAATTCCATGAATTTGGCGGCGATGACGGGCGTTTGCTCGGCGGGTTTGAGAATGACCGTGTTGCCGGTGACGATGGCGGCGACGGTCATGCCTGCCATGATCGCGAGCGGAAAATTCCAGGGCGAAATCACGGCCCCGACGCCCAGCGGCAAATAGCGCACTTCGTTTTCTTCGCCCGCAAGCGGCGTCGTGGCGTGCGAGCCGTCCCATTTCAGGGCTTCGCGGGCGTAAAACTCCAGGAAGTCTACGGCTTCGGCGGCGTCGGCATACGCTTCGAGCCAGCTTTTGCTGGCCTCATAAACCATCCAGGCCGAAAACTCGTAGATGCGGCGGCGCAGCAGGGCGGCGACCTTGACGAGATAGCGGGCGCGCACCTCGGCGGGCGTGTTCGCCCAGGCGGGAAAAGCCTCGGTCGCCGCGCGCACGGCGCGGTCGGCAAGTTCCGGGGTGGCGTCGCAAACGCGCCCCACGACCTGACTCGGTCGGGCGGGATTGACGCTGACGGTTTTCGTTGCGGTTTCGACGCGCTCGCCGCCGATCACGAGCGGATACGTGCGGCCCAGCTGTTCGGCGACGCTTGCAAGCGCGGCCTGCATCGCGCGCCGGGGGCCGTCTTCAGCAAAATTGGCGTAGGGATATTCGTTTTTGAATGGGGTAAACATGGCGTTTCCTGCGTTTCTGATCGGACGCTGCCGAACGGTTTGCCGGGAGTTTTCAACCTCCGGCAAACCGTTCGGGTGCGTAAGACGACGGATTTACCGTCATTATACCCGCAGGAGGGGGGCAGGCAGGAAGAGGGCTAGACGAGGCGATAGCGCTGCCCCGGCGCCACGTTGCGGGCGGCGAGGGTTCCCGCAGGAAGTTCCACGACGACCCGCGCGCCGCGTATCGGGCCGACCCAGCGGTTGGGGCTTAGATGCGCGACTACGCGCAGCGCCTCGCCCTGTCGGTTCAAAATCAGCAGGTCGAGCGGGAAGCGCATCACGAACGTGTGGACGCCGTTGCAGGGTTCCAGCCACAGCCCGCCATCCGGGGGCAGACTGGCGCGACCGAGCAGGCCGACCGCGCGCTTCCAGGCCGTATCTGCAACTTCGACGCGGGCGGCAATGAGGCGTTCGGCTTCCACTTCGATGAGTTGTCGGGTCGTTATCGGCATATGTCAGTCATTTCGCTCCATGCGACGAAATGAATTTCTTCGCTGTGTAGCCTGCGGCTGTGTGTCCTTCGGACACGCCCTGTAGACAAAACGAACTTTCGTTCTGACTCTCGTGTCCGAAGGACACACCGCGGAACGCCGCAAGCGA
>JBBRNU010000541.1:0-3616 GCA_038230115.1 Chthonomonadales bacterium
GTAATCGCGCACGAACGCCCGCGTCCCGCCCGATTTGCCCATGCCGCGATGGTCGCCGCCGCCCGCGACAAAACCCGCCTGCGTCATCTGCCGCGCCAGCCGTCCGTACCGCCCCAAATGCTCCCCGTAGCCGTGAACCAGCAGAACCGCGCCGCGCGGGGGAACGTCCGGCTCCGGTCGCCACTCCCGATACCACAGGGGCGTGTCGTCGCTGGCAATCAGCGTTTCTTCGCAATCCGGCTCCCTTTTCGCGTTCGCCTCCGGCGCGTGCGTCGTGTGCAAAATCCCCGCCCCGCTTTCTTCCTGACTTGTTTTGGCTTGTTTTTCTGCGTCGCGTTTCTCTTTCGCTGCAAACGTCGGCCCGCGCCGCCCGTATTTCAAAGCGAAAGCTCCCGCGCGAACGATGAACTCCGACGCTTTTTTGAACGCTTCCCGCAAGCGCGTTCAGGTAAGTTTACGCGCCGATTCGCTTTCCGTTACGCCGGGAGAGAAGAGGATGTCATGAACCAGATGGAGAAAACGGACAAGCAGGCCGCGCCGCCCCCGGTCCCTTCCAGCTCTCAACCTGCCGCGCCACGCTCCGGCGAGGGCAATCCGAGCGGCAAATTGGGCGCGATGTACATTCCCACCAGCGGCGAAGACCACGCAGCCCAGACGCAGGCCATCGGCGCGCGGGTGGCCGGGCAGCCCGCGGACCGCGCCGCGACCGGCCCGAGCGCCGCCGGAAACGCCAATCCGCTCGCCCCGCCAATCACGCCGCAAACGCGCGACGGCGGCCCGCCGCCCGCCCAACCCGCCGTTGAATCCGTTGAAAAGGAACCGAAATAAGCGGGAAGGCAAGGAGGCGCTTCCCTTCACGCTTGGTGGCCTAATTCACCTCACGCTTGGCTGGCGGGAACTCTCCTTAGGCAAGGAGAGGGGAGCGGAGGCGTCCATCGCGGCTAAAATTGAGGGGTCACCCCTCATACCCGGCCCTTCTCCCATACAGGGAGAAGGGAGCGAAGGTAGTGACGTTTGCCTTCGCGAACAGAGAAGAACCTCGCCCCAGCGCATCGGAATTGTGCATTTAGCCCGCGCAGGCGGGCTTCGCATTTCAGAACGGGGTTTCAATCCCGTTCTACCCATCCCGTTCGACGGCCTGTCAGACCGGGTATTCATGCTTGGTCTACTAACCCCATTCAATCCGCCTTTCAAAATGAGCGGCATTCCCGTGCCACCACAGGCCAACAGCAGGGGCGAGTGACGCTTTCATAGCGAGTCCACGCAAATTTATCTGTATAATCGGCGCGATTGGTTTACATCGGAATCGGGATTATGTTATAATGCGAGGCAGGAGCGTGAGAAGGAGCCTGCGTTCGACGTCCTATTTACGAGCGCGGCGAACGCCGACCCTCTTCCTGAACCCGCCATTTAGCCCTAATTCACCCTCCGAAGCCGAAGGAGCCGAACTGATGAGTTTGATTATAGACGAAGTAATCGCCCGCGAAATCCTGGATTCGCGCGGCCAGCCGACCGTTGAGGTGGACGTGTACCTTGAAGACGGCACGCTGGGGCGCGCGGCGGTTCCTTCGGGAGCCTCGACCGGCGCGCACGAAGCCGTCGAGCTGCGCGACGGCGATAAGGGCCGCTATGGGGGCAAGGGCGTCCTGACGGCGGTGGATAACGTCAATGATAAAATCGGGCCGGAAATCGTGGATATGGACGCCACCAACCAGCGCGCGATTGACATGCGGCTGATTGACCTGGACGGCACGCCCAACAAAAACAATCTGGGCGCGAACGCGATTCTGGGCGTGTCGCTCGCGGTCGCCAAAGCCGCCGCCAATGCCCTCAGCCTGCCGCTTTATCAGTACATTGGCGGCGTCAACGCCTATACGCTTCCCGTGCCGATGCTCAACATTCTCAACGGCGGCAAGCACGCCGACAGCAACGTGGACTTGCAGGAGTTTATGGTGATGCCGGTCGGGGCGAGTTCGTTCAGCGAGGCGCTGCGAATGGGCGCGGAGATTTTCCACGCGCTCCGCAAAGTGCTGAAAGGCCGCGAGCTTTCGACCGGCTATGGCGACGAGGGCGGTTTCGCGCCCAATCTCGCCAGCAACGAAGAAGCGATTCAGGTCATCATCGAGGCCATCAGTCAGGCCGGGTTCAAGGCGGGCGGCGACATTTATCTCGCCCTTGACTGCGCCGCGACCGAACTGTTCGAGGGCGGCAAGTACAACCTCAAGGGCGAGGGCCGCGTGCTGACCGGGGCCGAAATGGTGGATCAGTACGCCAAGTGGGTGGACAAATACCCGATCATTTCGATAGAAGACGGGCTGGCGGAAGACGATTGGGACGGCTGGAAACTGCTGACCGAGAAGATCGGCGGTCACGTCCAACTGGTCGGCGACGACCTGTTCGTGACGAATACGACGCGGCTGGAGCGCGGCATCACGACGGGCTGCGCGAACTCGATTCTCATCAAGGTCAACCAGATCGGCACGCTGACCGAGACGCTGGACGCGATTGAAATGGCGAAGCGAGCCGGGTATACCGCCGTCGTGTCGCACCGCTCCGGCGAAACCGAAGACGCCACGATTGCCGACATCGTGGTCGCGACCAACGCGGGCCAGATCAAAACCGGCGCGCCGAACCGCACGGATCGCGTCGCCAAGTACAACCAGCTGCTTCGCATCGAGGACGAGTTGGGCGACGTGTCGGCTTTCGGCGGACGCAAAGCCTTCTATAACCTGAAATAACGTTGTCCCAATCCTAACGCCCGACATTCGCCTGAACCTTTTCCGCCCTGAAATCGGTCTATTGGAACGAAACGCCCTTTCGGGGCGGGAGAAGCGAGGACGCCCATGCCGGATCGAACGCCCGAATTTCGCTGGTATCTTGTCGGGTGCGCCCGGCTGGGTCACGCCCCCCTGCCGGAAGCGGAATTTTCCGCGCGCTGGCAGGAGTTCGAGGATCACGCCGAGAAGTTGAAGGCGACCGAAGCGACCGGCAGCGCGCCCGATGTGGACGCCCGAACGCGCGCCGAGATGCGGGAACGCTTCAAGACCGACCCTCTGGTGGACGCCGTGCTGGTGGGCATGGCGGAATCGGGCGTAATGGGAGACAGCGGCAATGGAAGAGAAACCTGAGCGGGACGACAGTTGGAGCGAGCGTCTGCGAGAATTTGGCGAACAATTCGCGGCAAGGCATGACGGACTGGACCGCGAATACGTCTGGTACCGCCTGGGTTGCCAGATGCTCGAAACAACGCCTATGAGTCGGGAGACGTTTCGGAAAAAGTACGCGCTGCTGAAATTGGAAAGCCCGGACATTGTGCGGATTCCTTTCTGCCTCGGCTGTGAGCGCCTCCGGGGTGAACGGGACTTCGACACGGAAGCGGCGGCGATATTCGGCGCTGACCGCATCGAGTTGTTCGAGCAGAAAGGGGATCGCGCGCTCTTTGGGGGCGTAGAGATCGATCATCCACCCAAGGTCGTTGTCTCGGAGGAGCCGGTCGAGGACGGCGGCGGATTGCTGGCTCATGCTGCCCTCGCGTAGGTATTCAGGATGTCCATCCACAGTATCGTCTGAAACGATTCAAGCATCGCTCGCATGTCGTTCGTGTTGGGGTCATCCA
>JBBRNU010000542.1:0-3614 GCA_038230115.1 Chthonomonadales bacterium
GACCACCTGGACGGCGTTCTCTTCATAGACCGCGCCGACCCCGAAACGCTGGAATGGATCATCGGGCCAGGCGAGGACGAAGATGGCAACGCCGCGCCGCGCGAGTAAAGACGGCGGGTTGGTTTGAGGCGGCTGGACAATGGAAGCGGAGAGACGCGAATGGGGCGGAGACTGCGGGTAGTTTTTTTCGGGACGGCGGAATTTGCCGTCCCTTCGCTGAACGCGCTGCGGGACGCGGGCCACGAAGTTCTGGCCGTCGTGACGCAGCCCGACAAGCCGCAGGGCCGGGGTCGTCAGCTCGCCGCGTCGCCCGTCAAGCAGGCCGCGCTCGCGCAGAACCTGCCCGTCCTTCAGCCGCGCCGGGTGCGCGCCGAAGCATTTTTGGAGAAGATGCGCGCCCTTGCCCCGGACGTTCTCGCCCTCGCCGCCTTCGGGCAGATCGTGCCGCAGGCGCTGCTCGACCTGCCGCCCCTCGGCCCGATCAACGTGCATGGCTCCCTCCTGCCAAAATATCGCGGCGCGGCCCCGATTCAGCGCGCGATCATGGCGGGCGAAACTCAAACTGGCGTGACGACGATGTGGATGGATGCTTCGCTCGATACCGGCGATATGTTATTAGAATCAGCGATCCCGATTTTGCGCGAAGATACGGCGGGAACCCTGACGCCGAAACTGGCGGAAATCGGCGCGCAACTGCTGATCCAAACGCTGGACGGTCTGGCCGAGGGAACCCTGCCCCGCCGCCCGCAGGAGGACGCGCAGGCCACGCCCGCCCCGGCCCTCACGCCCGACGACAGCCTGATTCGATGGGACGAGCTGGCCTCCACGACGGAAAACCGGGTGCGCGGCCTGAGTCCGAAACCGGGCGCCTTCGCCGTTTTTCGCGGGCAGCGCGTGAAGATTTGGGAAGGTTCGGCGGAAGTCCTTGCAGAGGAAATAGAAGCGGACACGGAAGCGGGCAAAACCGCGCCCGGCGCTTTGGAAGCCGGCGCGCCGGGAACCATCCTTCGCGTCGAGATGAAAGGGGCGCACGGCGTCCTCGTGGCGACCGGGGGCGGAGGCGCGCTGCGATTGCGCGTGGTTCAGCCGGAAAGCCGCAACCGAATGCCTGCCGAATCGTGGGCGCAGAGTGCGCGAATTGCCGTCGGCGAGGCGTTCGATTGATGTTGATTGCGAGGGTCGGAGCAAACGGCTGGCATTCCGCTAACGCGGAACCGAACTCGCTATTCTGGCTGGTTCTTGAGAAGTTTCTCTACCAGCTGCGGCAGGCGCATCGTCAGAGCGGAGTTGGCGACAAGCAGGTCGCAGCCTGCCGCCATCGCGTTCGGGCGCACCTGCGGCATCCAGACGTGCGAGACGAAACCCAGCACAGGCGTGGTTGGCGACAGCGCCTTGATTTGCTTCACGGTTTCGCCCGGCGTCGTGCGCTCGCCGCCAAAATTGATGATGACAATGGCGGGCGCGCGTTTTTGCGCCTGCGCGACCGCCGCGTCATGGGTCGTGGCGACAAACACGGCGTAGCCCATCTTTTGCAGCATCGTCTCGATGCGAACCGAAAAAAACAGGTCATCCTCCACGACGAGCGCTTCCGGCTGGTTTCCGCTTTCCGTTCCCGCGTTTTCGTATTCCCTGGCTTGCATCGTCGCGTTTTTCCCATTTCCGGCGCGCGTTTACGCCGCCCTGTTTCCGATTAAATCGAAACCCCGAAAGGCCAATTCATGTCACCGTTGTCATCCCGCATCGCCCGGCGCGGCCCTTCGCTCGCCCTGACCGGCCTGATTTTCTGCCTGTCGCCGCTCGCCGCGAGCGCGCAATCCCAGGGCGAGGACGCCGCCAAACCGCAGCCCGATCCCAATGCCCCGCCGATACAACTCATGGCGCGCGGCAAAGTCGGCGATACGGTCGCCTACAAAACGCAGGAGCAGGGCGCCCAGGAAATCAACATCGGCGCTTCGGATCGCCAACTGGGGTACGAGCAAAACCAGACTTATACCGGAACGCGCCGCGTAACAGGAACCGGCGCGCGGGGTAAATGTTAAGCTTTTTCACATCTGCTTATACCGGAACACGCCGCGTAACAGGAATCGGCAAGAACGGCCAATTGACCCTCGTCTTGCGGCAGGCCGCCACGCAAACCAGCACAATTGCAGACGGCGTGACGAAGAAAGGGACGGCTCCGGGCGTCGCCGCCCTGTTCACTGTCTCGCCGCGCAATGAGGTTGTCCGCGCGGTTCCCCTTCCCAATGCTCCGGTCGGAAAAAGCAAATATCCGGCGCGAAAATCGCTCGTCTTCAGCAAAGCCAAAACCGAAAACCTCCTGCGCCGCGCTTACGAAGCGTTCAACCCGGCGCGCTTTCCCGATAAGCCCCTGCGCGTTGGCGACACGTGGAAGGGCGTTCCGCCTCAAAACCCGTATCAGGCGCGCTCCATCAAAGATTACGCTTACACGGCGACGCTGCTTGCCCTGGAGACGCATCGCGGCGTCCCCTGCGCCAAAGTGGAAAACGCGGTTTCGGGCGAAGCCTCGGATGTGAAGGAAAGCATCGAAAAGCAGCTGCCGTCTGGCGCGCAATTGGACGGCAAAAGCGTTCTGAGCGGCACGATTACCGCTTATTACTCGCTGGATCGCGGCCTGACGCTGGACGAAACGGTCGCGCTGCAAATCGAAATCAAGTACCATCTGAAGGGCGTTTTTGACGGCAGAGCCATTGAAACCGACCTGGATGGAACCGCGTCGTTCGAGACGGAAGAAACCGCCGTGACCTTTCCGCCCTACGATGCGTCCCTGATTCCCGCCCCTGCATCCCCGACAGGCTAAGCGCAAACGCCCGTTTCCGTCTATCAAAAAGGCCGACGAGCGAGCGTCTTCAGCCCGCGCTGGCGGCTCTGGGGGTTCAGAACGGGCATTTATTCTACAAATGTCGTTCGAAGACCGAGCGTTTTCAACGCCCGGCCAGCGTGCAGATTGAATGAACTTTCGACAGTTGCGGCGTTCATTCCCGTTCGCGGCGCAGCCGTAAGCGGCCTCAGTTCGCGGGGCGGCTGGTAACGAGCAGGGTGATGCTGTAGGGCGGGAGGATCAGAGCGCCGCCCTGCAAAGTTCCCGCTTCGACGCTGCGACGGGCCTGCGCTTTCATGTCCTGTTCGGTCGTCGTTACGTAAGTTCGGGCTGTCGTTCCCTTCAGTCCGCTCAGCGCGGTAATTTGCTTAACGCTGTTTTTCCAATTGGCGAGCAGCAGGCAAGTCGCGTCGCCGCGCGGGTTTTCAAATGCCAGCAGATCAACCGGAGCCGACCATTGATCGCCGCTGCCGGAACGGATTAGGCCCGTGTTATCGCTGCGTAAATCCGGCTCCGTCGTGGTGAGCCGTTTTACCTTCCACCCCGGTTTGACCGTTTTCCAGAGAGTTTGAAAGACATAATACGCTTTCGTCTTCTTCGGAGCGCTCACGCTGCCATACAGCAGGTCTTGCTCGCCGGGTTGATCAGCCTGATGCCAGCCGCGCCAGAAAAACCAGTAATTCGCGCCCAGATCAATAATATCGCCCGCCATGCGGCGCGTGTCGTTGAACGCCCAGTCCAATTCGTCGCTGCCGCTCTTGGTTCGCAGTTCGCC
>JBBRNU010000543.1:0-3610 GCA_038230115.1 Chthonomonadales bacterium
GGATCGGGTTTTTTCGCGCTCGTTTGCCGGACTGTGGAGCGTAATCAAACTCAAGATGCTCCACTACAACCTTTGCCAGACGGGAATGCTGACCTAGAATAGCTAGTTCAACCCAATACTGGGGTTAACTTAACGGCGCGTTTCAAGTTCGGGGCATTAGCGCAACGCTGGAATGCCTGCCAGGGTTTTTACCCCCGGCAGAGGCGCTTTCAATAATGCGGGGGTTGCCATCGGCGCAACAAATAGAAGCGGCTTGGCAAAGTTGAACGAGAGCAAATAGGTTGGTTTGCGGCGGGCGAGGAGACGGGACGATTAAAGAGGACAGCGCGAACGGGGCCATCGGCAATGCGCGGCGGCGTGGACTGCGGCTGGAAGAATTGCGCCGCGATCTGGCGCAGGCCAAGGAAGAGCGGCGGGCGTATGCGTGCGAGGCGCTGCTGCGTATGCTCTGGGTCGAGAGCGGGTCGGAGCGTCTGGCCGTCGCCTGCGCGCTTTTCGGTCAGCCTGCGCCCGACCCGCAACGCGACCCGCCCGAAGCCCCGTTCCGGCTTTGCGCGCGTTTAACCCGGCCCCGAACCAGCGATGACCTGCCGATTCCGCCCAGAGCCGACGCCCTGGTCGCGTGGGCAGGCGCGGGCGTCAAGGCGCTGCTGTCGGAAGCGCTGGACGATTTGAAGGCCGCACTGCGCGCGGCGAGCGAGCCGGACCCGCAGCGTATTCGCCGCGAAGCCGAGGTCGCCCAAAACGCGCTGAACCTGCTTCATCGTTTGCGGCTGCCGGATGCCGGGGCGGAGTGTGTGCGCGTTCTCCGGCTTTGCCCCCCCGACATGGGGCGCGAGGTGGGGCTGTTGGCGCGGCAAACGACGCTGCTGCGCGAAGCCGCGTCGCAGGTCATGGGCGCGCTGCCGCCCGACGCGCTTTCGGTTTTTTGGGAGGCCCTGGAAAGCGCTAACGGCGACGCGCGGCGCGACCTGCTGCCCGCGCTCGATTATTGCAAGGACGCCCGCGCGATACCGCATCTGGCGCGGCTGCTGGAACGGCGCGGCGAGTGGACGGACGGCGAAATGGTCGGGTGGTTCGTCGTGCGCGCGTTCGAGCGTATCGGCGACCGTCTGGCTCTGCCCGCCCTGCGCCGCGTCGCCGACGACAGCAAAACCGGCCCGCTGCCCTGGCTCCGCAACCCTTCCAGCGCGCGAACCTCGACGAGCGTAGAGTTGGCGCGCGAGGCCCGTCGGGTGATTCAGGCCATCGAGTACGGGCGTAACCGCCGCGATCACGACCTGCTGCTGCGTCCCGCCAGCCCGCAGACCGGCGACCTGCTGCGTCCCGCCGAGTTCCCCCTCGACGACGCCCGCGCCCGCGAAGAACTTCTCCGCCCCGAAATCGCGCCCCCGCCGAAGGAAGCGGACGGGAATAAATCCCCGTCTTGGGACGCCAACCCGGACGAACGGGAATGAATGCCCGCTCTGAAAGGCGGTGAACGGGATTGAAACCCCGTTCTGAAATGCATAGCCCGCCTGCGCGGGCTAAAATACGCGCTCTGACTGAAGGCTATTTTGACTGGTCTGCCTTCGCGAGTTGAAAACGCGCTCTGATAATCGGCATTGGCATTGCAGCCCACGCAGGTGGTCTGTGCCTTTCAGAACGGGGTTTCAATCCCGTTCTCCCCGTTCTCGCATTTCAAGCCTCTCAAACCTGCGCGGCGAACGTGGCGAGGGGCAGAAAGTCGGCGTCGGGCGGGGCTTCGAGAGGGCCGAAGTGCGCGCTGCCCACCTCGCCTAACGCCCCGTCGCTCGTCGGCTCCAGCAGGCGCGCGTTGACGACCGCGCCGATGAGATGCGAGCCGCCCGTGAACTGGACGCGGATATAGTTGCTGGTATAGCCACTGAGAAGGCCGGGCAGGATTTCGCCGCCCGATGGGGCAATCGGCTCGTGGTCGGCGTTGCCCGTATCCTCGCCATTGGAAGTGGAAGCCGCGCGTTTCGCCCCCTCCTTGTTTTCCACCAAGACTTCCAGCTCGCGCCCTAAGTGGCGGGCGATGAAAGCGCGCTGCGTGGCGCGGCAGGCGTCGCCCAATTCCTTGCTGCGCGCCTCTTTTTCGGCTTCCGACACCTGCGCCGCGAATTCCGCCGCAGGCGTGTTGGGGCGCGGCGAGTAGCGGAACAGGTGCGCCCGCGCATAGCCGACCGCGCGCACAACGGCCAGCGTGTTCTCGAATGCAGGCCGGTCTTCGCCGGGAAACCCGACCATGATGTCGCTCGTGATGGCAAGGTCGGGCAGCGCGGCATAGGCGGCGCGACAGCGTTCCAGATAAAATTCCTGGTCGTAGGGCCGGTTCATCGCGCGCAGAATGCCGCTGTCGCCGCTTTGCAGGGGAATGTGCAGGTGGCGGCACAGTTTCGGTTCCGACGCGAAGGCTTCCAGCAGGCTGTCCGTTACCTGCGTCGGCTCGATGGAAGAAAGCCGCACCCGCGCCACGCCCGGCACGCGTGCGATCTGGCGCAGCAGGTCGGCCAAATCGGGCGCGTTCGCAATCGGCGTCGGAAAAGTCAGCGCGTCGGATTGCGATCCGTCCGAAGGCGTTTGCCCGCTTAACTTTTCCGCCGCCTCCGACAGCCCCTCCTCGTTCGTTTTCACTTTCGACGCCGGTGCGGGCGCAACATCTAGCCGGGGGGCGAACGCGCCGCGCGGCAGGTCGCGGCCCGCAATCGGCGTGAAATTGTCCTGCCCGTAGGCTCCCACGAGAACGCCGGTAATCACGATCTCGCGGTAGCCCTGCTCCACCCGGCGCGCGGCCTCGGCCAGAATGTCGTCGGTTGTGCGCGACAGCATGAACTTGCGCGTGTAGGGGATCGAGCAGAACGCGCAGAACACGTTGCAGCCGTCCTGCACCTTGATGGTCGCTCTCGTGCGCGGCGTGTACGGGCGGGGCGGGGCGGGCGGCTGCCCGGCGAGCGCGGTCTCGAGATGCGGAAAGGCGCGCAGCACGTGGGCCAGCGTTTCCAGTTTCTGGTGGTTGGGAACCACGAGCGCGGCGTCCTCGACGGTTTCGCCTTTGATTTGCGCCATCTCGCCGTAACAGCCCGTCATGACCACCAGGGCGTCGGGGTTCTGCCGGGCCAGTTTGCGAACCATGTAGCGCGATTTGCGCTCCGCCGCCTGTGTGACCGAGCAGGTATTGATAACGTAAAGATCGGCGGGCGCGGTGAATTCGGTAATCGCGAACCCGCGCGCCTCGAAATCATCTAAAATGCGCTGGGTCTCATATTGATTGACCTTGCAGCCCAATGTGGTAAAAGCAGCCGTCGGCACGATGAACGCTCCTGCGGGCCGAGAACGCGCGCCCGTCTGACTTACGTGATGTGCAGCCCGGTTTGTGGGGCCGTGAACTCTTCTTCTATCCAACTTGCTACTCCAGCCCGCTCGCCTGGTATGCGGACGGAAGCCCCGAACAAACGGGCATGAATGCCCATTCTGAAAGGCCCGTCGAACAGGGTTGAAACCCCGTTCTGAAAGGCCCGTCGAACAGGGTTGAAACCCCGTTCTGAACGGCCCGTCGAACAGGGTTGAAACCCCGTTCTGAAAGGCCCGTCGAACAGGGTTGAAACCC
>JBBRNU010000544.1:0-3601 GCA_038230115.1 Chthonomonadales bacterium
AGACATAGCCGTCGTCGTCGGCGAAGAACAGGGCAGGCAGGTTGACGGGCGGGTTGGGAATGCCCGGAACCGGCCCCGCGCTGTCATTTACCAGACCGTCCTGCCCGGTCAGCAGCGTGCCGATGGGCGTACAGCGCGTGTTGCCGCCGCCGGTGTCGCCAATTGCGATCAGGGTGGTCTGCTGTGAGGCGGGCTGAGTCGCGACCGCCTTGAGCGCGATGATTTTGTACTGCGTGTCGGCGTTGTCGCCATTGATCGTCAGATACACGGAGTCGGGCGTCGTGGGATCGGTCGGCGTCAGCATCATCCCGGAGACCACGACCGGAGCCGTGCCGTCGAAGCCGGGGTCGAACGCATACGAGTTCGCATCGTTGACGTTGGGGTCCGGCACACGATCCGTGAAAGGATACACCCAGTACAGGCCATTGACCGTCAGGCCCGACTGCGGGTCAACAACGGCCCCGGCGGGCGCGTTGAGCGGGATCGAGAAGACGCGCCCGCCGCACGTAAAGTAGACGTACTTGGCGTTGGCGTTGTTGGGCTGGTTGCGCGGCTGGAAAATCGCCGCCGTGCTGGGCGAAGGGCCGAGCGAGATTTTCGGGTCGGGATAAACCCACCGCACACGCTGCGGGAATTGGGGCGCTCCGTTGATGGCGCCCGCCAGAACGTCGCGCGTCAGGTTCAGGGCGTACAGATGCCCGTCGCCCGAACCGATCAAGATCGGGCTGTTGGCCCCGCTTTCCGGGTCGAAGGCGGGCGAGGACGGGAAGGCCACGCGCAGGGGCAGGCCGTTTTTGTCTACCGCTTCGTCCCGATACGGGTTGGCGCCCGCCGCGCCGCTGATATGATAGAGGTCGGCCCCGAAGCGCGGCCACGTCCACATGCGCTGCGTGGTTCCGGCAAAGGTTTTGGTCTGGTCGTCCAGGTTCACGGCGTCCACGGCGGAGTCGCCGCGTCCGCCCGCGTCGAACGCATAAACGTGACCGTTCATATTGCCCAGGACGAGCAGCTGCGGGCCGTTGGCTTTGGCGGTCGGGTCGTCCACGACGAGGGGCGACGACTGGACGCCGCCGAAGTAGCGCGGGCGCGTGTCGCCTCTGACGACGGTTTGCCCCGGATTGGTCGCGCTGGCGATCAGGTCGCCGTCGGTCAGTTTCACGTCAATCTGATCCGGCCCCCACGCGCCCTGCGCCGGGTACGGGCCGGGAACCGCGCCGGTATAGTTCGGGTCGTGGTATTCCTGCGGCACGAGGCCCGCCGTGAATTCGGCGTCGGTCAGCGGACGGTACGACGGGTACACCCAGTACGCCCGCGTGCGCTGCGTGCCGGCTTTGACCGGGTTGTTCGGGTCGAGGTCAATCTGCGAGTCCAGGCCATATGGGTCGAGCGCGTACACGTGGCCGAGCGTGCCGTTGGAATTTGTGGTCGCGTAGTACAAAATCGGGCGCACGACTCCGTCGCGGCAGCGCACGTTCGCGAGCAGAGGCGAGGCGCTGATCGTACCCGCGTTCGAGAAGATATTGTTGATGTAATCCGGGCGGTCTTTGTTGCCCAGAATTCGCAGGTCTTCGTCCGGGACGCCCTCGAAGCGCCAGCGCACCTTTTGCAGGGACGTGATGCGCGGCGTGGTCGTGTCGGAGTTGAGCAGCGTGTTGCCGTTGACATCCACGTTCCCCAGACGGCTGTCGAGCGCGTAGAAGACGGGGATCGTCGTCAGGGCGGTCGGGTCGGGCGACTCGGCGGTCGTGCCATCGGTCGGGTCAACGTGCGAGCGAACCGGCGGGTTCTTCAAATCCACCTCGGCCCGGTTTTCCTCGCGCGGCACGAAGATCATCGGCTGCAGTTTCGCCAGGGCCGTCTGGTTCGGGAACGTAATCTTGTTCGTGCCGACGACCGGCCCCAGGATGCGTCCGCGCGGCGAAATCGTGAACTCCACGATGTCTTTCGTGCGGTCGGCGGGGAAATTCGGGTCGGGATGCTTGCGCGTCAGGTTGACCGGCAGGGTATCGGGCCGCTTGTTGTCGCCGTAAATCAGCGCGGTAAAGCGCACGGCATCGGCAGTGATGACCGGAGCCGCCGCATACTGGGAGTTCGCGCTGGCGGGATCTATATTGTCGGGCGTGAGCGAATACAGCGTCACGACAATCTGGTTGGCCGGGTCGCCATCGTAGGGAACGCCTGCCAGATACAAACTGCCGCCCGACAGGTGAATCCAGCCGTGCTGTCGCAGGTTGATCAGGAAGAGACGGCTGTTCACTACGTCGTTGATGCCGTTGAAGTTCAGCGCGTTGTTGTTCGGATTGACCGTGTTCCGCCAACTCACGCGCACCAGAACGCGGCTCGTGTTGGGCCGCGCGATATGACGCCCGTTGCCGTTGTCCACCGTGCCGTCGCCCGGCGAGTAAATGTCAATCCCGTACCGTCCCACCCCCAGCTGCCCGGACGTCCAGACGGCGGTCGGCGAACCGGCGGCGACAGCGGCCAGCAGCCGGTCGTTGACGGCTTTGTAAACCGCAGGCGGCGCGTTGGGCAGCAAGTTCAAATCGGCGTCGGCAGGCGTGGTTCCATTTACGGCAAAGTCATCATGCGTCGCCAAACGGAACCCGTAGTCTAGGTTGAAGGGCTGCGACGGGTCGCCGTCGAGCGAAAACCCCGCGTCGGGCGAGCGGTAATCATTGGGGTCATAGCGCGCCACGTTGAAATTCGGCGGCGTCCAGGCGGCGACATTGGGAAACCAAAACGACTGCGGGATTTTCAGGTTCGGGTCGTAGGGGCCTTTGTTCGGCAGAACGTTCGTGTTGGCGGGCAGGTCTACGCGCGGCGAGAAGCGAACCCCAGAGTTTGGGTCGCCCGGATTGGGGTTGTCAATGACCATCTCGGTCGGGCGGTTGTACTGAACGCCCAGGTCGCGCGTGAAGGGCCAGGCGAAGTGCAGGACAGCGCGTGACGGGTTGTTACCCGCCTTGTTGAAATCGTTGTAGCCCCGTCGCTGCTGCTTGGCGGCGGGGAAGGCCGCGGCGTTCTTGTCAATGACGTTGTACGGGAACTGCGTCATGTCGAACGTATCGCCCCGGTCGAGCGTCCAGTCCAGCCCGTCGAAGACGAACGGGACGGGCGGCGGCGCGGACTCGGCGATCTGCGCCCGACCGGGCGTTCCGGTCGTCAGCAGGAGCAGGGCGGCTGCGATGCCGCCGAATGTTTTCAAAGCCAATGCACTCTGGCGCCTCATAAGAGAGTTCCTTGCCTTATCACGCTATAGAGAAATGGGCGAGGCTCTGCGAGCCTCGGCACGACCAATGCTGGGCGGAGCTATAAAAGCCCCGGCACGGAGGCGAACAAGTTCGCCAAGCGTCCTCACGGACGCCAATGCCGCCCCGCCAACAGTCCGCGCGGTCGCCATGCCGGAAGCGTTCAGCGCATCACCGACGAATACACGGCATACGGCAAATCACGGTCAGCGGGTTACGGTGTTAAAAACCGCGCTGGAAGCGTTCGGCGCATCACGGTTGAGAAGACCCGAACAGATTACGGCCAGCGGGTCACGGTTATAAAAACCGTGCCTGAGGAGCCTTCGGCTAAACGTCCTAAAGGACGCAATTTC
>JBBRNU010000545.1:0-3594 GCA_038230115.1 Chthonomonadales bacterium
GAATCGAAGACCGGCTCCGGGTAGTGATGCCCGTCTTCGGCCAGACCGGAGCCGCCGAAGGTCGTGGCATACGACAGCCCGGTCAGCAGCAGTCCCTCGGAAAGACGTTTGATGAGCGTGCAGAAATACAACGCGGCGGTATTTTGCGCGTCGAAATAACACTCGTAAAAATCAAGAACGCGCCGCGCGCGGGCCGGGTTGCGAAACACGCCGGTATAGGTTTGATTACGCTCGGTCGCGGTCGGGCAGGTGATTTTGTCGAAGTCGGCGCGCGTGTCGAACCACGCTTTTCGCAGCAGCCCGCCGTTGCGCCGGTACTTTTCGAGCGCGAACAATTTCAACGCTTCCGCCATGCGCGGACCGACGTCGGGCAGGCGCGCGGCCTGCTCGTGCCGCCATTCGCCCTCGACCCCGCAGGCGATCTGCACGCCCAAAAACCGCCCGGCCCCCTCGCCGCGCCAGACGCCGCGCACCAGACGAGCCAGCGCGTCGCCCGCTTCCGAGCGCCACCGACGCGACGCCCACGATGCGGGCGGCAGCGCGGTTGCGTCTTTATCGGCGTCGGCAGGCGGCAGACTGAATTCGGCGCACTCGCGCGGATGCGCCTTCCGCCACCATTCCGGCGCGTCTACCGCGATTTCCAGCAGGAAAAAAGCGTTCGGAACCGCCGCGAGCAAAGCCTGAATGCGTGTCTGAAGCGGGCCGTCATCGTACTGCTCCGGCCCGTTCCAGCCCAAATCCGTTTGGCGCAGGCGAAACAGAACGACGCCCGCCTGCGCGCAGGCCGCGAGTTCGCGCGCCGGGGTTTCCGGCAGGACGTCGGCGATCAGCAGCGGGGCGGCGCGTCCCTGCACAAACAGCGTCGGGATGCCGTGATGCGTCTTGATTTCGGCAAGGCGCGCTTTCGCCTCGCCCAGAGTGGTTTTTTCATCGGGATTGCGCGCGGGCGCGGATTGGGTCATAAAGCCTCTTTCGGTCGTCGTAAATCGAAGTTCATCGCGTCGTTTTGCACAGTGTACCCGAAACCGGGCGCGATTGCGCTTGACTTTGCCGGTCTCGGTTCGGTATGCTGAAGCCAGAATTCGGGGTCGAGAAGGAGCCGAGGATGCCGACGCCGCGCGAGCGACAGGAGCAGTGGGAACTGGAATTTCTGGCGGAATGGGCTGCCAAAGCCGCGCATTCGCCCGCCCGCGACCGCCCGGAAACGCCGGACTTCGTTCGCACCGTCTTTCAGCGCGACCGCGACCGCATTCTGCACTCGAAAGCCTTCCGCCGCCTCAAGCACAAAACGCAGGTTTTCATTGACCCCGAAGAAGACCACTTTCGCACCCGCCTGACCCATACCCTTGAAGTCGCGCAAATCGCCCGCACGGTCGCCCGCGCGCTCCGGCTGAACGAAGACCTGACGGAAGCCATCGCCCTCGCCCACGACTTAGGGCATCCGCCGTTCGGTCACGCGGGCGAAGAGGCTCTGGACGCCGCCTATCGCGATTTCGTGCCGGAAGCCGGGTTTCGGCATGACGTGCAGAGTCTGCGCGTCGTGGAGTTGCTGGAGCGCGGAACCGGCGAAGAATTTCCCGCCCTCGACGCCGCTCCGTCCGTCTCCTCGCCGCCCGCCGGTCTCAATCTCACGTGGGAGGTTCGCGACGGCATCGCCCGCCACAGCAAGGGGCGGCGCGACCTTTCCGACACTTCTACCGAGCGCGCCGTCACGCTCGAAGGCCGGACGGTTCGCATCGCCGACCGCGTGGCTTACATCAATCACGACATTGACGACGCGATCCGCGCGGGCGTGCTGCGTCCCGATGACCTGCCCCGCGCGCAAATGGAAGCCCTCGGCCACTCGCATTCCGAGCGTATCGCGACGATGGTCACCGACATCGTGACTTACAGCGACGGCCAGCCCCGCGTCGAAATGTCCCCGCCGGTCGCGCAGGCGACGGACGCGCTCAAGGAGTTTCTCTTCGAGCGCGTCTATTGGAACGCCGCCACCGGCAACCAGGATTTACGCAAGGCGCAGCACGTCATCCGCGCCCTCTTCCATTTGTACATGGAGCAGCCGGAGCGCATGAACGGAAACGCCCGCCTGTGCGCCCTGCCGACGGAAGAGCGCGCCCAGCAGGTCTGCGATTTCATTGCGGGTATGACCGACCGCTACGCCGTAGCCTGTTTCGACCGGCATTTTGTGCCGAAAAGTATGCGGGGCGCGTTTTTCTTCGGGTCGGGCGCGTAAAAAAAGCCCGCCAAATTTCAACTCTGCATTGCACGCGCGAGTATGGTATAATGCTATCAATGGGAAAGAGCCGGTTCTCCCGAACATTTCGGAAGAACGTTCTCGCTTCCCTGCGCCAACCGCCCAGGCACGAACTTTCGGGTATGCGGAGTTACGTGCAGCGGTACGGAGGTCAAGGACGGAATGAAAACCAGCCTGAAGTGCCATTGCGGTCAGCGAATTGTGCGGCGTGATGTGATGCAGCAGGGCTACTATATGCGGCAGCTCGGTCCGAGTTACGTGTACATTAAATTCCGCTGCTCGCGCTGCAAGAAACTCGGCGAACACTTTGTCAAGCAGGAGGAGTGGGAAGACGGCCTGCTGCACGAGACGACGAACGAGATTACCGAAGGCGAGCGCACCCAGTTGACGGGTTTGGGCGCGATCACCTTCGAGGAAATGCGGCAGTTTCATCAGGAGTTGGAAAGCCTCGACGTGATTCCAAAAGACCTGCTCATCGGCGGAGCCGAGTAAAACTCTACCAAGAACCGGCGTTTTTCGCTTTTGCGAAGCGCCCGCGCCAACATAAAAACCAATCAAAAGCGACACGCTTCCCGCGTGTCGCTTTTTCCGTCTCCAATTTCGCCTCGTTTTGCCCTGCCGCGCGTCATATTCGCGCCGGCGGAAAGTCCAGCGTAGTTCCCTACGTATGGAACCGCTCATAGAAAAACGTGTCGAACAGCAGTTTGCCCAGCGCGACAATGGCAACGAAAGCGACGAAAGCGTTTTTCCAGTGCAGCACGCCATCCGGGTCCGGTTCAGGCAGCGTGAAGAGCGCGCCCGAAACCAGGGAAATCACGGACAACCGCACGCAAAACCGGCCAATTCGCTGCGACATTAACATGGATTTTTTCCTGCTGAACAGCGCGCGTTCGCTCACAGCATCATCAGACCGCCGCTGACAGGCAAATACGCGCCCGTCACGAACGCAGATTGGGGCGCGGCCAGCATCAAAATCGCCCCCGCGACATCTTCCGGCAGCCCGTTGCGGCGCATCGGCGTGTGCGCCGCCATCGCATCTTTTTGTGGCTGCGGCATGAATTGCGTCGCGTCGGTCAGAATCAGGCCCGGCCCCACAACGTTTACACGAATTTGGTGCGGGGCCAGTTCCAGCGCGAGGGCTTTCATAAAGCCGTCCAGCCCGGCTTTGCCCGTCGTATGCGCGCAAAAGCCTTCGCTCGGCGCGCGAGACAGGCCGCTGCTGACCGCGATGATGCAGCCCTGCCTGCGGGCGATCATGTCGGGAACCAGCGCCTGACAGGGGACGAACGCCGCCTTGATTTCCCCGACCATCATCTGCTCGAAATCGTCCCAGCCGAACC
>JBBRNU010000546.1:0-3571 GCA_038230115.1 Chthonomonadales bacterium
CAGGAACGCGCGCCTGAGCCGGGCCTCTAAAAGACCCGGCTCAGGCGCGCTTTCAGAACAGGCTTTTATAGCCCCGGCAAACGCCGCCCGCCATCTCACTCTTCGTCCGGCGGGTTGTCCGAGTCGGCATCGGGCGTGTCGTCCGAGTCCGCGCGGAACAGATCGCCCTGCGAGCCGAATTTGCCGCCGTTCGTGAATTCGGGGCGATCGCGATACAAATGCGTCAGCCCGATGTGCGCGTAGGCCGAGCGGGTCGCCAATCGGCCCCGGTTGGTGCGGTTCAAGAAGCCCAGCTGCATCATGTACGGTTCCACGACGTCTTCCAGCGTGTCTCGCTCCTGCCCCAGCATCGCCGCGAGGGTTTCCAGACCGACCGGCCCGCCCTCGAACTTTTCGATGATCGCGCGCAGGAATCGCCGGTCCAGATCGTCCAGACCCAGCGCGTCCACTTCCAGCATTTGCAGCGCCTGATCCGCCACCAACTTGGTAATCACGCCGTCCGCGCGCACCTGGGCGAAATCGCGAACGCGCTTGAGCATTCGGTTGGCGATCCGAGGCGTGCCGCGCGAGCGCAGGGCAATTTCCATCGCGCCCTCCGGCTCGATTTTCACGTCGAGAATGTCTGCGGAGCGGCGCACAATCGTATCGAGTTCTTCCACGCTGTAGAGTTCAAACCCGTGATGAATGCCGAAGCGGTCGCGCAGGGGCGAGGAGATCAGTCCGGCCCGCGTCGTCGCGCCGACGAGGGTGAACTTGGGCAGGTCGAGGCGGAGGGTTCGCGCGCTCGGCCCGCGCCCGATGATGATGTCGAGCTTGTAATCCTCCATCGCCGGGTACAAAATTTCCTCGACGGTGCGGTTCAGACGGTGGATTTCGTCAATGAAAAAGACGCTGTTTTTTTCCAGGCTCGTCAGGATCGCGGCCAGGTCGCCGGGTTTTTCGATGGCCGGTCCCGCCGTGATGCGGATCGGAACGTCCATCTCATTGGCGACGATGTTGGAAAGTGTGGTTTTTCCCAGTCCGGGCGGGCCGTACAGCAACACGTGGTCGAGGGCTTCGCTGCGGGAGCGCGCGGCCTCGATGGCGATGCCCAGATTTTGCTTGGCCTTGGGCTGGCCGATCATCTCGCGCAGACGGCGGGGCCGCAGGGAAAGCTCGCCGGTATCGTCGGGCTGCTCGCCGGGCGACATGAACCGCTCGTCATCCTCGTCTCGTCGCATCGTTTCTTCCTTTTCCTCTTCCTGCCCTACCTACGATTGGCCGGACGCAGCGACAGGCTGCCATGTCGTTATTATAACACGACAGTGCGATTTTGTCTACCTATCTGAAAAGGAAAATGCAAACAAGGGCGAGGGGCGGGCGAAGGCGATGACAACAGGGCGTCAACCCGGCGCAAGATTTCTCGGCGCGAAGGGACTATTTCGGCATTTACTGCACGGGCTGCTGCCAGATTTCCACGCGCAGGCCGCGCGCCGGTTCGCGACTGGCGGCTTCGGCGATTTCGATCAGGCGCACCCATCCGCTGATGGGCGCGACAACGACTTCCGTGCTGTCAACGGACAGCCCCAGCACGGCCCCGCGCTGCACAAACTCGCCATTCTTGTAAATCGCCCCATAAATGGGATGCACGTCCAGACTGGTTGGGTTCACGGCAACTTCCTCCCGCAAAGTGGCCCACTGGCTGCGCCGGTTTCAATTAACAACTCTCTCGCATGCGTTTCGGTAACGCGGTGGCAGACTTTTCTTCGACTTGCATTCGGGGCATAATGTTCACGCCCAAAGCGCGCGAGCCGACTTATTTTCTTCGGCCTTGACAGCGCCTTCCCGCTCGCCCCATAATGGGAACGGTCGGAAGGAATATCATTATGACCGCTTTATTTTAAGCGCAGGTCAAGGCTATGTTAAAACCATGTTAAGACCGCGCCGGTTGATTTGTCCAAAGGCTCGCCGAACCGTTGCGATATTCATCCTACAGCGGCGCGCTTCAATAAGGCCGGTTCTGCGCCCGCTTTTCTTCCTGTCGCTGCTGTGCGCCCTGTTTCTCGCTTCCCCCGCCGCTTTTTCTGTCGCTCGCGCTGCCCCGCCTGCCCGTGTCTGGGTTTTGCTGACGCCCGGCCTGCGGCCCGATGACCTCACTAACCCCGCGCTGCCCGCCCTAAATCGAATCCTCGCTCAGGGCGCGTCGGGGTGGACGGTCTGCCGCGCCGCCCGCACAACCGACCCCGATTTACACACGGCGAACGGGCGCGACTCGCTGGCTTCCCTGTCCCTGACACTTGGCTGCGGCGCGCGGGCCTTAGCGGGGCCAGAAGCGAACACGGCGCTTTCCTTCGATACGTTCGATGCGGGTTCCGGCATCGCTGCCAGCCCTGGCCTACCCTTTCCTGCACTCCACGCGCTGCGCCTGCGAAACGCGCGCCTGGGCTACCCGGTCGCGCCGGGCTTGCTGGGCGACCTTTTGCACCGCGCCGGACGCAAAACCGCCCTCCTGGGCAGCCTCGACGCCGACCGACCCGACGATTCGGCCTGGATGCTGACGATGGACGCGCAGGGAAGAATTGACGACGCGCTGGCAGGGGAAAACGCCACGCGCGCCGACGCGACCGCGCCCTATGGGTTTCGCGACGACCTGCCCCCTCTGCTGCGCTGTCTGGACGCGCTCGACGCGGCAATCGGGCTGGTCGTGATTGCGCCCGGCGACCTGGCCCGCGCCGACCGTTACGCTCCGCTCTGCCTGATCCCGGTCGCGCAGCGGCATCGCGAGGCGGCGCTGCGCGCCTTGAATGCTCTCCTCGACGCCCTGCTCGCCCGACTAGACGTGGAGCGGGCGTCCGGTTCCGCCGTTGAAACCACCCTGATCCTTCTTGCGCCCGGCCCCGCCGACTCGCAGGAAGAAGGAATAGATCGTCTGGCCCCGTGTGTAATTATGGGCCGAACCTTCGCGCCGGGACAGCTCACTTCGGCCTCGACGCGCCGGGTCGGATTGGTCGTGAACACGGATTTCCTTGCGACGGTCGCCGAACTCTTGTCGCTGCCGCCGCTCCAAAGCGTGAGCCGTCCCATGCGCTCGACCGGAGCCGCCCGCGCGCAAACTTTCCCTTCGCCCGCCAGCGGCCCGCCGTCCGCCAATAGTCCGCTCGCGCCAACGCCTCAAACGCTGCGTCAGACCCACGACGCCCTTCTTCAAACCGCCCGCCTGCAGCATGTTTTCGGCGGTCTGCCCACCGTACAAATGCTGCTGGTTCTGCTCGGAGCCTATGGCCTGCGCTTTCAACGCCAACGCCGATGGGTCGCCGCCAGCGCCCTCGCCATTCCCGCCCTGCCGCTTGCCATGCTGCTGCTTCCGCCCTTTGCGCCCGGCGAGGTCGTCAGCGCGGGCTTGCTGCTGGCCCTCGTCACGCTTGCGGTCGCCGGGTACGGACTTTTTTTTCCGCGTCACGCGCCGCGCCTGTTCCTCGCCCTGTGCGCCCTGCTCGTCGCGACCCTGTTAGCCGACCTGCTGACCGGCCTGCATCTTCTGCAAATCGCCTGGATGAGCTACTCCGTCGTCGAAGGCGCGCGGTACTATGGC
>JBBRNU010000547.1:0-3571 GCA_038230115.1 Chthonomonadales bacterium
CCGCGACCGAAAACGCGCTGTCCGCGACCGAAAACGCGCTGTCCGAGGCTGAAATTCCGCTGCGCCTGTCCGTCGCCATCGTGAACTGGAACACGCGCGATTTTCTGCTGGACGCCCTCGCCAGCCTGTACGCCGCGCCGCCCGACTTTCCGTTCGAGGTCATTGTCGTGGACAACGCTTCTTCGGACGGCAGCGCGCCAGCGACGGCAGAACGCTTTCCGCAGGTCGTCCTCCTCGCCAACGAGGATAACGCCGGGTACGCGCGCGGCAACAATCAGGCGATAGTAGCGGCGCGCGGCGCGTATATACTTTTATTGAACCCGGATGTGCTGCTTCGAACGGGCAATCTCGACACTGCGGTCGCTTTCATGGAACAACATTCGCAGGCGGGCGCGCTGGGCGTTCGGCAGGTTCATCCCAACGGAATCTTGCAGCGGTCGGTGCGCGGCTTTCCGGCCCCGCTATCGGTTTTGTGGGAGTGGACTGGCTTGAGCCGCCTGTTCCCGCGCAGCCGTTTCCTGGGCGCGTACCGAATGCCTTGGTTCGATTACGCCCACGTCGCGGAAGTGGATCAGCCGATGGGAACGTTTCTCTTGCTGCGGCGCGCAGCCGTCGAACAGGTCGGGCTGCTGGACGAGGCGTTTCCCATTTTCTTCAATGAAGTGGACTGGTGCTTGCGCTGCCAGCGGGCGGGCTGGAAGATTTATTTTACGCCGGACGTGGAAATCGTGCATTACGGCGGGGCCAGCACGGTTCAAGTCGGGGCAGGCATGGCGTGGGAGTCGCGGCGCGGCCTGCTGCGTTTCTATCAAAAACATTACGGCGCGGTCTGGCATTGGCCCCTGCGCGCCCTGATCGCGCTCGGCTCCTGGCCGCACGCCTGGCTGCAAGCGCGCCGCCGTTCCCGATGAATCGCAGTGAGTCGTGAAGAAACATCCAACTTGCCATTCAAGCCCGCTCGCCTGGCAGGTGGACGGAAGCCCCGAACAAACGGGCAGAACGGGATTGAAACCCCGTTCTGAAAGGCGCGACGAACGGGCATTCATGCCCGTTCTGAAATGCAAAGCCCGCCTGCGCGGGCTAAATGCACAATGCCGATGCGCCGGGCAAGGCTCTTTCCCTGCCTGCAAAGAACAAAGCCAACGCCTTCTCTCCCGTTTTATGTAACGGCGCAGATTATGGCCTTCGCTCCCTTCTCCCATGCAGGGAGAAGGGCCGCCAGCGCAGCGCATGAGGGGTGACCCAAGAGTTTCCATGAACCTATCAGGAAAAGGGTCGCCAGCCAAGCGTGAGGTGAATTCAGCCTCGCAATCAATATGGCGATGGAGTCTTGATGGACGTTTCGGTCGTGATTTTGAACTGGAACACGCGCGGGCTGCTGGAAAAGTGCCTGCGCTCGCTGGAATGCCCGCAGCCCGGTCTCGCTTATGAGGTCGTCGTCGTGGATAATGCCAGTTCCGACGACAGCCGCGAGATGACGCGCGCCGCGTTTCCCAACGTCCGACTGATCGCCAATGTACGCAACCTGGGCTTCGGCGCGGGCAACAACGTGGCGATCCCGCGCACGACCGGACGCTACATTTTGTTTCTCAACTCCGATACCATCGTTCACGAGGGCGCGCTGACGACCCTGATACATTTCGCCGACTCGCGGACCGACATCGGCATTGCGGGGCCGAAACTGCTGAACGGCGACGGCACGCTGCAGTACTCGTGCCGCCGCTACCCCAACCTGGGAACCGGCTTTTTTCGGAACACGCCGCTCGGACGCCTGTTTCCCAACAACAAGTTCGCGACCGACTACCTGCTGCAGAATTGGGATCACGCCACGCCGCGTGACGTAGACTGGGTGTCCGGCGCGGCGCTGCTGATTCGCCGCGCGCTTATAGAACAAATCGGCGGCTTCGACGAGGACTATTTCATGTATTGCGAGGACGTGGATTTGTGCTGGCGGGCCAACCACGCGGGCTGGCGCGTGACCTATTGCCCCGATTCGGTCATTGACCACCTGATCGGCAAGAGCAGCGACATCGCCCCGACCCGCATGACCTACGAATTTCACCGGAGCCAGTATCTGTTTTATCGCAAACATTACGCCGCCACAACGCCGTTTTTGCTGCGCCCGATTATTTTGCCGGGAATCGCCCTGCGCGCTGTCGGGCAGCTGCTCCGGTTCCGTATTCGCTACTGGCAGCGCCGCCTGCGCGGTCAGGAAAAGCCCCGCAAAACGGGCAAAGCGTAAATAACAAAGGTATCGAACGTTTGCGAGCGGCGAAAGCGACGAAATGAATTTCTTCGCGACCTGACACGCCACTTTCGACATTTGTAAGTTTTAACTCTGGGATAAACGTGGTCAGAGACGAACGCGAAGGAAAAGACCGGGTGGGGCAGCGACCTGAATTAAAAGTGGTAAGCGGCGGCTTGCGCGAAGCCGAAACCGGCGGGAAGGGCGGAAAAGACAGTCGTCGCGACCCGCGCGCGTTGTCGGCCTGGGATTGGGTCGCCTTTGCGCTCGTCGTCGCGGTCCTGGCGCTCGCGCCCCTGCTCGCGGGCAACTTCGCCACGCCGAGCAGTCTGGGCCTGTTCCCGCCGGACTCGACGTTGGCCTGGCTGCAGACCGTCGGCGCTCCCCTGGTTACGGCATTGACGGGGCTGGCCCTGTTGATAATCGCCGCGCGCGAATGGCGGCGTCCGGTCGCGATGGGCGCGGTTCCGGGGCTGGCGGGCGCTATGGCCCTGCTGGGCGGATGGGCCGCGCTCTCCCTGCTCCATTCGCGCACGCTCGCCCTCAGTCTGGACGCCCTTGCCGCGCTTCTTGCGGCGCTGACAGCGGGCGGCCTGGCCGCGCGTCTCGCCCGTGACCGCCGCGCCCTGTTCGGCCTGCTGCTGACCGTGATTCTGACCGCCACGCTTGTAGCGGGCGTCGGCGTCAACGAATATCTGGGCAAATGGCGCGAAGGAGCGCCGCAGCATCGCGCGTTCGCCACGTTCGTCAACCCGGATTTTGTCGCCGGGTATCTCCTGCTGATCGCGCCGCTCACGCTTGCGGCGTTCGTGACCGCGACGGAACGCACGCTGAAACTGGTTCTGCTGATCGCCCTCGCCCTGCAAAGCGCCGCTCTCCTGCTGACCGGATCGCGCGCGGGCGTCGGCATCGAACTCGCGGCGCTGGCGGTCTGGCTCCTCGTCGCGCTGCGGGCGGGCGCGACACGCGGGTATGGTCGGTGCATCGGGTTCGGGCTGGCCGTCTTCGTCCTGAGCGCGCTTCTGGCCTCGGCCCCCACCCGCTCCCGCATAATCGGCGACGGCGGGTCTAAATCGAATGTCGGTTCCGCTTCCCTGCCCGCAAACGCGCTTGCCTCTGTCAGCGCCACGACCGCCGCGCAAAGCCACTCCGCCGACTTTCGCCGCTACACCTGGCTGGGGGCGTTTCGGATGGCGCGGGCCAACGCCCTGAATGGAACCGGCATCGGCACGTTCGACGTCGCCTACCCCCGCTACGCCCAGACCGCCTACACCGCCCACGCGCACAACAGTTATTTGCAGGCGGCGGGGGAAATGGGCCTGCCGG
>JBBRNU010000548.1:0-3569 GCA_038230115.1 Chthonomonadales bacterium
CCCCTTGCATGGCATGTCAGACTGCGCGTGGTTCTGCAGTCCATCAGCGCCCGACCGGGCGGAGAGAGGGAGACCATGGCGGATGACGTTCGATCGCCGATCGAGGGCGGCGCATCGTTGATCCAGCGTCCGTTGACTTGCCGGGCGAACTCGCGATTGCCGCGCGCCTTGTCTTTCAGGCTCGTAATCGCGCCCCAGTTGGAAACCGTCAGGCGATAGTCGCTGCCATCCATGACGCCGCCGGTAACGGTCGCGACGGGGGAGTAATTCTGCCCCGCGCCCGGAACGATCTCGAAAACTTTGTAGCCCAGCGCGGGAACGTCGGAGGCGAGAACCCGCAAATACCGCGCGCCGTCTACGGTGACGAGCTGCGAGGGCGTTTCCAGGCCCGTGACGACATCGAGGGCGTGAACCGGGTTTGTGTCCGTGTAGGGGAAATCGGCGGCGTCCGTGCGCGTCCAGCCGAGCGGGTTGAAAGCGTAAAAGCGTGCGTTGGTTCCGCTTTTGGCGATCAGGCCGCCGAGCGCGGTGGCCGCGTCGGAATAGAGCGGGTCCACGTAAGCGGCGATGCCGCTCGCCACGCGGCGCTGCCAGTCGGCCCGCTGCTGCCGGTTGACGGCAGGGCCGTCGCCCGTCCAGTCATGCTCCCAGTACAGGCCGAAATTGACCCATGCCTGGTCGCGCGCGTCCGTTCTACCGTCCATGAAACCGGGAGTTTTGAGACTGACGAGCGTGGCGAGCGCTTCTCCGGCGCGCAGTTTTTCCAGCGACCGCTTCACTCCGGCGGAAACTTCGGCCAAGGACGCGCAGTACAAATCCCACTCGTTGCCGAACGTCGCGGAAACGGTCGGCAGGCCCGCGCCGTAGCCAGCCTCGAAATCTTGGAAAAAATCCTGCTCGTTCGAGACGATGACCTGCCGATTGGCGTTGGTCGTGTTTTGCGCGGTCGTCACGAACTCGTCCGTAAGCGTTTCCACGCCGTCCCAGCCTTTGCCGAAGGCTCCGATGACGGGGTAGGGGTAGCGCGCCAGAAAGACAGCGTTCGTGTCCACTAGATTCACAGTGTCGGCGGGATTGTAGGCCTCGGCATAGCCGCCGATGCTCTTGTTGTCGGTGAGCAGCGAATTCCACTTCATCAGGACTTTGCTGCCGTCCGCGCCCGTCCAATAGTAAATCTCATGCTCGCGGACGCCCGCATTCGGGGTTCGGGTCACGCAGTCGCAGATGCCGCGCCAGCTCCATTTAGCCCCCGCGCCCGCCCAGAGCGACCCTAGACCGAAGGGCAGCGTCTGGTTTTCCATTGCGACGGCGAGCGGGAAGCGCAGGTTGTAGCGGCGTTCGAGGTGGCCGGGATAGTACAGGCCGCGCAGGATGGCCTCGGCGGGCGCGCCGCCGTAGCAGCCCACGAGCGTGGTCAGGGGCGCGCTGATATGTCCGTCGCGGACGCGGGCCATGAGCCGGTCGAAAGCGGCCTGCGACTTGTTTTTCTCATAGGTCCAGAGCCAGAAATTCCCGTCGCAGTTCCAGCGGCTCTGATAGGGGGCGGGGTTGTTTGCGGTCGTGTCGGCAAGGTTGAGGTAGTAATCGAGCATGTCGAGAAACGCCTGTCGGTAGGTCGCCTCATCCGCCGCCCACATATAATCCGTGTGGTCGTCGGGGCCGATGTAAATGCGTTTTTGCGCCTGAGCCTGAGCCGGGGCGAACAGCGGAGCGAGCGTCAATAGCGCCATCGCGGCTATTGCTGCCACAGCCGCGCCCAACGCGCGCAAACCAGTGTTTCGTATCATGCGAACCTCCCGCGCGCCGCCTGCATTCCTCCTGGAACATCAGGACACGCGCCGCGCACATTCCCTGAGGGACGCCGCAGGAGAAATCAGGGGCAAACGGAAAAACGATCCATCGAACATCGAACGAACATCGAACGAGCGATCCATGCGAATTTGACCCGTGCGTCTTTTTTGTCGCCGCGCCAAAATTGCCAGCGGGCGAATTACGAAAGCAGCTCTTCCGGCGTGAACCAGAGAGCGATTTCGGCCTGCGCGGTTTCCGGCGCGTCGGAGCCATGCACGAGGTTGGTTTGCAGTTCGGTCGTGAAGTCGCCCCGGATCGTGCCGGGCAGGGCTTCCAGAGGCTTGGTTGCGCCGATCATCGCGCGGCACAACTTGATTGCTTCCGTCCCCTCCCAGACCATCGCGACGACCGGCCCGGACGTAACGAACGTGACCAGATCGTTGTAAAACGGGCGTTCGCGGTGAACGGCGTAGTGCGCTTCGGCCTGTTCGCGGGTCGGAATCAGCATTTTCAATCCGACCAGGCGCAGGCCGCGCGTCTCGAAGCGGCGGATGATCTCGCCTGCCAGCCGTCGTTCCACGCCGTCCGGCTTCACCATGATATAGGTTCGTTCCATGTCGTTTCTGTCGCTCCCTTGCCCAAAAACCATATGTTGATTTTGTACGTCATTTGTCACGCCAAACCGCGAACCTCTGTGCGCTTCTTCACAGAGCAGTATAGCCCCGGAAGCGTCCGCCCGTCAATCGCAGCGCATTTCCTTTGCCGGACGTGTGGAGCGCGAGGGAGAACGGGATTGAAACCCCGTTCTGAAACGCACAGACCACCTACGTGGCCTGCAATGCCGCCCCGCCAATAAGTTTTCTGATTGCGAAGGCGGATGAAACAGAGCGCACCTTTAGTCAGCGCCGTCTTCCCGCACTGGCAAACGAGGGCTAGCGCACATTTAGCCCGCGCAGGCGGGCTTTGCATTTCAGAACGGGGTTTCAATCCCGTTCGTCGCGTTTCAGACCGGGCATGCGTTCTCATCCTTTTTTGTCCGCCTCACGCCGTCGTCAGTCCCAATCGTCGAGGCCGAGGAGTTTGCGGCCCAGGGGCGTCAGCTCCGCCGTCTGCTGCCGGGTCTGCTCGATTTCGCGCGGGTCGCCGGGAAAGACCGAGTTGCCGGGGGGCAGGCGCTCGCGCCAGCAGCGAATGCGGTGCGCGCGGGCCTCGGCGTCGGCGGGACGGGCGGGAAACATCGAAATGTACTGCGAAAACCGCGGGCGGTTCGAAACGTTATGCCCGTTCCCGTGCGCTAAGAGCGAGTGCCAGACCACCAGGTCGCCCGCCTTGCCGGGAATTGGAACGGTTTGCAGGCCGGTCAAATCCGGCGCGTGCGGGTTGCGGTCGGGCGGCTGCGTCGCGATCCACGCTTCCAGATTGCGATGAAAGCCGGGAATGCACTGAAACCCGCCCTGATCGGCGTCGGTATCGGACAGATAAAGGACGCCCTGCACGCCGAAGGGCAGGGGCAGTTTCGACGTGTCCACGTCCCAGTGCGTAAATCCCTTGTGGTCGTATTCCGGGTGGCGCGGGTTTTGCGGCGGCTTGAACCCGGCCCGGTCAATCGAAACCCACAGGTGCGGGTCGCCGCGCAGCTCGGCGAAAACCTCGTACAGGCGCGGATGCTGGCGGTTGTTCCAGAGCGCGGGATGCTGGTAAATCTCGACCATGCCGCCAGGTTTGAGCGGCGGGCGATACCAGTCTTCGGGATCGTCGGGGTTCATTTCCAGAAATTC
>JBBRNU010000549.1:0-3554 GCA_038230115.1 Chthonomonadales bacterium
CAAGGAACTCGATTTCGCGCCGCTCGTGACCGCTCTACACGCTCGCGCCCGACACGTCATCCTGATCGGAACGGCGGCGGGCAAAATGCGGGCGGCGTTTCAGGCGGGCGGCTATGAGGCGATTTCGCAGGCCGAAACCTTGGAAGCCGCCGTGTTGGAAGCGCGCGACCGGGCGCGACCGGGCGAGGCCGTGCTGCTGTCGCCCGCCAGCGCGAGTTTCGACATGTTCGCCAATTTCGAGGCGCGCGGCGCGGCGTTCCGGCAGGCCGTCCGCCGTTTGCAGTCCAACGCCGAACCGAACGTTTACCCGACGGGCGCGTCGGCGCATGGATTCGACCGCCCGCCGCAAAACGGCGTGAGCGAACGCCCGGCCCAACCAGAAGGACTGCCGCAAACCGGCCTGGACAAAACGCCGAAAGGAGGCGGGACATGACGACGCGCGCCATGGACAACGCACCGAGCGGGCCGCGCGCCCGGTTTCGCCTGCCCGTAGACCACGTGTTGTTCGCCGCGACCCTGGCCCTCGTGGTCATTGGATTGTGGATGGTGTTCGATTCGAGTTATATCAAGACGCTCGACAACGCGAAAATGGGCCACGACGCCTTTTTCTACGTAAAAAAGCAGGCGGTCGGCGTCGTGGCAGGCCTGGGCGCGCTCTTCGCGATGATGCAGATCGGCTACTGGCGGCTGCGGCGGCTGGCCGTGCCGCTGATGCTGCTCGGCATGGCGTTATTGCTCGCCGTCTATTTCCCGCACGTCGGCGTGCGCGAAAACAATGCGTCCCGCTGGCTGGCGCTTGGCCCGGCGCGTTTTCAGCCGTCCGAGCTGGCGAAGATGACGTTGATCCTGTATTTGGCCGCGCTGCTGTCGCGCCCGGACTGCAAAATTCGCCATTTGAGCGAAGGGCTGGGGCCACCGCTTTTGATCGCGGGCCTTTACCTGCTGCTCATCGAGCGCGAACCGGATTTGGGAACCGCCGTCGTGTTGTTCCTGGCCGTCCTGACGCAGCTGTTTCTGGCCGGGGCGCGCAAGCGGCACATCGCGCTGATTGGCGGCGTCGCCCTGCTCGCCGTTCTGCTGCTGGGTTTCGGCTGGGGCCATCGGCAGGGCCGCATCACGGCCTTTCTGCACCCGGAAAAATATTCCAAAAATGTCGGATATCAAATTCTTCACTCACGGTTCGCCGTCGGCAGCGGCGGTCTGACCGGCGTCGGGCTGGGACAGGGGCGGGAAAAATATTTTCTGCCGCAGGGCAACAGCGACTTCATTTTCGCCACGCTCGCCGAAGAGCTGGGGTTTGTGCGAACGGTTCCGATCATGGCCCTGCTATGTGTCGTCGGGTGGCGCGGTTTTCGCATCGCCTGTCAGACTAAAGACCGGTTTGGCGCGCTCCTGGCCGTCGGCATCGCCTCGCTCATCAGCTGGCAGGCGCTCATCAACATCGCGGTCGCGACGGCCTCGATTCCCGCGACCGGCGTGCCGCTGCCCTTCATCAGTTTCGGCTCGTCATCGCTGGTGTTCCTGCTGGCCGGGGTCGGCGTCCTGCTCAACATCGCGCAGTACCCGACGCCGCCCGGTCAGGAAACCGGGCAAAAATCGGCGGCGAGAGCGTAATCCAAACCGAACGGAACAAATTCTTATGCGCGTGGTCGTGAGCGGGGGCGGAACCGGGGGGCATATTTTTCCGGCGCTGGCGGTCGCCGAGGCCGTGAAGCGCCTGCGCCCCGACGCCGAACTGCTTTATATCGGCGGCGTGTCGGGCATGGAAACCGAGATCGTTCCCCGGCACGGCGTCCCGTTTCAAGCGGTCACGGCGCGCAAACTACGTAAGGTCGTGTCGCCCGCGACGGTCGGCGTCGCGCTTTCGCTGCTCAAGGGCTATACGGAAGCGCGCCGCTATTTGCGAGCCTTTCGCGCCGAGGTCGTTGTCGGAACCGGCGGGTATGTGGCGGCGGCGACCGTGCTGGCGGGCGCGTCGCTCCGATTGCCGACCGTGATTATAGAAGGCAACGCGGTTCCGGGGCGCACCAACCTGTGGCTGGCGAGACGGGCGCGGCGCGTGTGCGTGGCGTTTCCTGAAACGGCAGGGCGCTTTCCGTCCGGCAAAACCGTTCTAACGGGCCTGCCCTTGCGCGAAGACATTGTCGCCCCGCCCGACCTGACGCCGGAACGGGCGCGGGGCCGCGATTTTCTCTGTCTGGCTCCCGACCGCTTCACGGTACTGGTCATCGGCGGCAGTCAGGGCGCGCAGGCCGTCAACCGCATCGTGCTGAACGCGGCCCCGCGCCTGCTCGACGCGGGCGCGCAGATTATTCATCAAACCGGGCCGAAGCATTTCAGCGAAATCCAGACGCAGGCGGCGCAGGCGCAATTGGGCGCGGGCTACGTTCCGCTCGCGTTTCTGGACGCGGCGCAGTTTCCTGTCGCCCTGCGCGCCGCCGACGTGATTGTCTGTCGGGGCGGCATTTCCACGCTGTCGGAAGCCCTCGTGAACGGCCTGCCCGCGCTGGTTATCCCGCTCCCGACCGCCTACGCCGACCACCAGACGGCGAACGCGAAAGCCTTCGTGGATGTGGGAGCGGCGATGCTGCGGGCGGAAGCGGAATTGACGGGCGCAAGGCTCGCGGACGACCTTCTAAGCCTGCGCGATGACCCAACGCGGCGGCAGGCGCTGGCCTCGGCGAGCCGCAAAGCGGCCCATCCCGACGCGGCGCGCACGGTGGCGGAATTGACGTTCGCGTTATTGAAGATGACTTGAGGACGGATTGGGGCCGGGAACAATGCAGGCGAAACACATTCATTTTCTGGGGATTGCGGGCGTGGGCGTGAGCGCATTGGCGCAGGTCGCTCTCGCGCGCGGGTTGGTCGTGTCCGGCTCCGACCCGCAGGCCGACCCGAACGCGAACCCCGCCGTTGCGCGCCTGCTCGCCGGGGGCGCGACCCTTTACCGCGCGCACCGAGCCGAAAATTTGAGCGCCGACGTTGATCTGGTGGTCGCGACGGCAGCCGTCGGCGCAGACAACCCCGAAGTCGCTCTGGCCCGTGAGAGCGGGGTGCGCGTCGTATCGCGGGCCGCGTTTCTGGGCGAACTGATGGACGCGCACGCCGGGCCGACTATCGCGGTCGCGGGAACGCACGGCAAAACGACGACGACGGCCATGATCGGCGTGATGCTGCAAGTCGCCGGGCTGGACCCGACAGTTTTTGTCGGCGGCGAGGTGGCGCAACTGGGCGGCAACGTGCGGATCGGCAGCCCGACCGGGCCATTCGTCGCCGAAGCCTGCGAAGCCTACGACTCGTTTCTCTATCTCAAACCCGATATTGCCGTGATTACCAACATTGAAGCCGATCATCTTGACCACTACGGTACACTCGATAATCTTATGTCGGCCTTTAAGAAATTTATCGGCAACATACCAGCGAGAAACCGAAACGGCATGGTAGTGTGTATAGATGATGCCAATATATGCCGCCTTATTCAGGAAAATGACCATCCTATCAAGGTCTATACTTATGGTATAGACAAGTATCACGAATCGCCAACGACGCTGCTA
>JBBRNU010000550.1:0-3543 GCA_038230115.1 Chthonomonadales bacterium
ACGGTGTACTGGTTGGCCCAGTAGCCGCACACGCCCCACACCAGGCAGAACGCTTCCAGGATCATGGCGAGCGGCGCGCGATCCGCGCCCGTGATGTGCAGCAGGAAATTTGTCGAGACCGTGACGTTTTCTTTGTTCGGGCCGTGCCGGGCAACATGAACTTTCCCGACCTGCGCCCGGACGGTATGCCCGCCCACTTTCATCGTATGCCCGCCCGCAGCGGGACTGCCCGTGTGACCGCCTGCGCCTGCCCCTCCCGCGTGTCCTGTTCGCGCCAGGCCGTGCGCGGACGAATGGGAACCGTGCGCCCCGGCCCCAACGCGCCCCCCATGCCCGCCCCGATGTCCCAGGCGGAGGGAAGAAAGCGCGAGCAGCAGGGCGGAAACCAGCATAGGAAGCAGATAAATCATGTACTGCCATTGCAAAAGCGTCGTCGCTTTCATTGCACGCTGTCCCTTTCTGTCAGCATTACCAACACTTACCATGACGTTCCATTGTAAACCTCGGCTTCAAAAGTTGCAACCTTTATTATTTGCAACCAATCTGCAATCTGTGGCATGAAAGCGGAATGCCAAACAATTCGGCGCGCAGAACGCCCCTTGTCTCGGCGGTCGGCAGCGCCAATCCGGGCGGGCCGACTGTTCAGCCTTTTTCCACTCAGCCGCCCTCGTCGCGACTCGCAAAAAAAGAACCGGATTTCTCCGGCTCTCGGCTTGTATTTGATGTGTCGGCGTTTGCGTCAGGCCACTGCCGCCAAGGGTCGCGCCTGCATCATTTCATTGGGGGAAACCTATCGTACTTGCGCCGCAAACAGCGTGACCACGGCGACGGTGCGTCCGCCAATCGTGGTGAACTCGACCTCGTAGGCTTTTCCGTCCTGATAAATCCCTACGACAGCGCCGATGTCGCCAGCCGCGAGACCCTCCGCCGTAACATCTGCGGTCAACGCCACAGTAGCATGTTCCCGTATCATACCAATGACCCCTGATTCAGCAGGTTCATTTTTCTGCGTTCCGGCCCCGCCTCAATCGGCGTTCGCTGACATAGGGACGTTGGCCCTATCAGGTCGTTTCGATGATTTCGACGTTGGCGCGGGGGACGGTAACGACGCTGCCATCCTCGACGCGCGCCTGCAAAACGCGCACCAGGGTTTCGGATTCGACTTTGGTCAGTTCGGGAGGCAGGCCGGTCACGGTCGCCAGCAGCCCGAAATAGGGTTCGCGGATGATGCGAATCGGCGTGCCGATAATCAGCTGCCCGCCCTCGGCATCGCCGTCCGTTGCGTTCACAGGCGGGGCGTCGGCGAGCGGAACCACGACTTCGGGCCGGATAACGCCCGCGCGAATCTGCGTGGCCCCGTTAATCGAGGCGGTTTTGCCTTCGAGCGATTGGAACAGCGCGAAGGTGCGCGCGGCCATGTCAATCGTGCCGAAGCCCTCGGTAATCATCAGCGAGAAAGCAATCGGCTCCTGTCCGGTAATCGCGACGCCGATGTCGTAGCCCGGCTGGTTGAGGGCGAAGGCCAGATAGTCCATCAGGTCGCGGTCAATCACGCCCCCGACCACAATCCCGACAACTCCGACTTCGGCGGCCCTTCGCAGGGCGGTCTGGGAGATGTTAGAGCCGCCGATCACGATTTTGCCCCGGTGCGCCTCGGTTAAGGTGGCTTCGGCAATCGGCTGATCGGCCCCCGTTGTCACGACGACAATCTCGCCCTGCCGCTCGCCGCCGACCCCGAAAATTCCCTGAACCAGCGCGCCCTCGCAGGTAATGACGACGCCCTCATCGGCAATCGCGCGCGTGACGGTTCCTCGAATGTAGGCGTCTTTTTCCACTGGCAGGGGAGCCTCGCGCACGCCGACGTGTCCGGTCACGGGCGAGATGAGTTCGATCACGCCGTCGAAGGGCGAGCGCAGTTCGCTGCGAAAGAAGCGCCCGAAAACGCCTTTGGTTTCGGCCAGCAGGTCGCCCTTCCGCACCGCGTCGCCGATCTTGACACGCAGGGCGTCGGCCACCTGCGCCGGTTCGATGCCCATGCGCTCGGCCAGTTTCACGGTCTGCATAATGCCGGGCAGTTCGGTGCGCGCCACAACCGTGTTGGGCGTGACGGTCTGCCCGACCTGCACGAGGACGGTTCCCTTGAGCGGCAGACGACGGGTTTTTTCGATGGTGGTATGGGCGCTGACTTTCAGGCCCGGCGTGTATGCGGTTCCCAAAGGGGCGATGTCTCCTGCGAGTTGGAATTGAGTCTCAGGGTCACGGTTATAAAAACCGTGCCTGAAGGGGCCTTCGGCCAGCCGTCCTCTGGGACGGGAATGCCGCCCTGACAAAGTGTGCGAGGTGTAAAAGCCCCGGCAGGGAGGCGAACGAATTCGCCAAGCGTCCTCACGGACGCGACACGCAGCAATAGAAAAGCCTTCCTGTAGAACAGCTTTACCGTCCCAGAGGACGGCGGGCCGAAGGCCCCTTCAGGCACGGTTTTTATAACCGTGACCTGTTGGTATCTTGTCGACCGTGACGTTGGATTTGACAAGTCCTGACTTGAACGGCTCTGCCAAAGTCGCGCCGCGCTCACCGCGTGAAGTCAAGGCGTTTGTAGCGGCGCAGGCTGCCGTTGGCGAACAGGACGACAGTTGTCGCCTCTTTTGTGTCGTCGGCGAAGTGCGGAAACGCCAGTTCATGGTATAGCGCTTGCTCGCCCTGCGCGCTGCCCTGCGGCGGAATCGCGACGTGGGCGTTGCGGGGCGCGTCGGGCCGCTCGATGAGCAGCACGAGCTGACCGGGATCAATCTGCCGCTGCCGGTCGTTGGTTCCGGTCGGGCGCAGGTTGTATCCGGCGGCCAGGTCGTTGTAGACATAGCCGACGGCCACGCTGTCGCCTGATCCGTGCAGATACGACTGCGCGCCGCCCGGCGTGTTGGGCGGGGCCGAAAGATACCCGGCCACCTTGTCCGTCCAGTCCGGCGCGGAAGGCAGGCGGTCGTCCCAATCCTCGCTGTAGCGCTGCATCGCCGAATAAAGCGCGTGCAGGTTGGAGTCGGCGATGACCAGGTCGCGCGTGGACTTGAAGCCCAGAAAGATGCGATAGCCCGCCAGACCGAGCGCGGCCACAATGACGAGAATGACGGTGATCGAAATCGCGCCCAACTCGCGCTGCCCCAACCGCAGCGTGGCGCGGCGCTCCGGGCGGGGCGCGTCGGCGATTTCTATAAGCGCGTTTCTGTCTTCGTCAGCCATCCTGGTCTTTCCTGTTCCGCTTCTTGCGCTTCAACGGCGCTTCCCCTCGAAATCCGACGGCAGGCGTGATTTTCGCGCCCGGCTTCGCTGCTGATCCATTCATTCTGTAGGGCGCAGCAATTGTTCGGAGGGCGTCCGCGACTCCTGCGCCGCCGCGCGAAGTAATTCGGCCTGCTGAGTGGGCGCAGGTTGCTCACTGGCGCGCACCAGACTGTCGGGAGCGGGCAAACCGGCGGCATTAGCGGGTGAGGGGAACAACCTTTTCAATCGCCCGCGCCTGCTTGACGTGCCAACAACCTGCGTAGT
>JBBRNU010000551.1:0-3541 GCA_038230115.1 Chthonomonadales bacterium
ATGGCGTTCACGTTCGACCTGGGGCAGGTCGGGGCCGCGCCGGTCGCGCGCCACCTGATGATCGCGTATGACGAAATTTACGCCATCAAGTATTTCGGCCAGAACCTGCGGCCGTACTGGCGGCGCAACGGCGACACGCCCGCCAGCCTGCTCGCGTCCGCCGAGCGCGAGTATCCGATGCTGCGGACGCGCTGCGAGCAGTTCGACCGGCAGTTGACGGCGGATTTGACGCGCGTGGGCGGGGCGCGCTACGCGCAGATCGCCGCGCTCGCGTATCGGCAATGTCTGGCCGGAACCGGCATCGCCGTAGACGCCAACAAACAGCCGCTGCTCTTCACGAAAGAAAACACGAGCAACGGCGACATCGCGACTGTAGACGTGATCTTCCCGATGGCCCCGATGCTTCTGTTTCTCAGCCCGACGCTTGCCAAAGCCTCGCTCGTCCCGATCCTCAGCTACGCCGAGTCGAGCCACTGGCGCTTTCCGAACGCCCCCCACGATCTCGGCACGTACCCCATTGCGCGCGGAACTGACGACGGCGGCGAGGGAATGCCGGTCGAGGAAAGCGGCAACATGCTGCTCCTGTGCGACGCCATCGCGCAGCAGGAAGGCAGCGCCGCTTTCGCCGCCCGGTGGTGGCCGCAATTAACGCAATGGGCGAAGTATCTGGAACGCTACGGCCTGGACCCGGAAGATCAACTCTGCACGGACGACTTCATGGGCCATCTCGCTCACAACGCCAATCTGTCCGTCAAGGCGATTCTCGCCCTCGCCGCCTATGGCGACCTGTGCCGGATGCGTGGCGATACGGCCAACGCGACAAAGTATCGCAATCTCGCCCTGGCCGATGCGCGGCACTGGGCGCAGGCGTCCCGCGACGGCGACCACTCCCGACTCGCCTTCGACCGCCCGAACACCTGGAGCCAGAAGTACAACCTCGTCTGGGATCGCATTCTGGACCTGAACGTGTTCCCGCCGACCGTCGCGCGGGACGAAATCGCCTACTACAAGCGCGTGATGCAGCCCTATGGCGTCCCGCTCGACAGCCGCACCCGGCTTACGAAAACCGACTGGTCGCTGTGGGTCGCGTCGCTGGCCGACTATCCACAGGACTTTGAAGCGCTGGTATCGCCGATTTACGATTACCTGAACCGCACGACAGCGCGCAGGCCGCTGGTGGATTCTTACGTCACCGACGATGCGGCCAGCGACGGAATGCACGCGCGCCCGGTCGTGGGCGGTCTCTTCGTCAAGATGCTGACGGAGCGCGCGACGTGGAACAAGTGGGCCAGCCGCGACAAGGCGAAAACGGGCGGGTGGGCGATCCTGCCGCCCGCCCCGCAAGTAACGGACATCGGGGGAACGTCGCGGCAGACGCCCGTCACCTGGCGCTACACGACCAGCGCGCCCGGCGAGGAGTGGACGCAGCCAGGTTTCGATGACGCGGGCTGGAAGTCGGGGCCGGGCGGCTTCGGAACGGCGGGGACGCCCGGCGCGGTCGTCGGCACGCCCTGGAACACGGGCGACATCTGGCTGCGACGCACGTTGACCGTTCCCGCGCAGTTCGGCGCGAACAGCGAGTTTTACGTTTACCACGACGAAGATGTGGAGATTTATGTCAATGGCGTGCCGGCGGCGAACGAGAGCGGCTTCCTGAGCGGCTACGCGCCGCTGGCGATCCGTCCTGCCGCCCGCGCCCTGCTCAAACCGGGCGCAGTCGTCACCCTGGCCGTGCATTGCCATCAGACCGAGGGCGGGCAGGGCGTGGACGTGGGGTTGGCGAACGTGGTGGCGGGCAGGCCGCGCGGCTCGCGCTGATGGCTATTGATACTCGCGGGCGCGTCGGAGGGCGGTGAAATCCTGATGTGGAAGCCACCTCACGCGCTTCGCTCTCGTTCCCCTCTCCTTATGCAGGAGAGGGGAACAAGAGCGTTGGAGTTGAAGAAACTGTGAGGTCTACCCTCAACCCCGGCCCTTCTCCCTACATGGGAGAAGGGAGCGAAGGCGATAATCTTTGTCGTTGCAGGCAGGGAAAGAACCTTGCTTTGGCGCGTCGGCATTGTGAATTTAGCCCGCGCAGGCGGGCTTTGCGTTTCAGAACGGGCATTCATTCCCGTTCTGCCAATCCTGTCCGATGCGGGTTTTAGTCCCGTCGCAATGCCGTCTGCCAGGCGAGCGGGCTTGAGCGGCAAGGCGGGTCTTGCGAGGCGCAAAAACCTGCAGGCTTTCGCGGCTTTGTTTGAACTTTCGCCGCGCAATCTCGTTTTTAAGGTGGTATACTAGATTATTCGCGGGACGCCCGCCGAACGCGCGATGACGAATTATTTTTCTTAAAGGCGGCGTCCTTCGCGCCTGGCGGCATGTAAAGACCGGCAGCCCGAGAGTGCAATCCAGCGTGGAAACGACTGGTTTTTTATATTTAAGTTTGGCGTAAGGCTGTCCAGCCGGGGCGAAAGACGCGCGTACAGGTAGAAATAGCGTTGATTTGCAAGGCCGTCCATTCTTTTTTCGCCCTCCGCCCGTTCGCTGGCGTCGAGGACGAAAGAATGAAACGACAGGCTCCCGCGCGCCCGCTCAGGATAATCAGACAGTGTCGGCGGCGCGAACAAACGGAAAGAGAGGCTGCGGATGCGATCCTCGCTCTTGATAGCGTTGCCGGTCAGTTCCGTCGCGCTGCTGGCGGCGGCGGTTATGCTGCCTTCGGGCGCGCAGCAAAGTCATAAAGCGGGCGCGGCGGACTTCGAGAAAACCGCTGCGCCGTTCTTCGCCCAAAGCTGCGTCGCCTGCCATAATGCCGACGCCAAAGCGGGCGGACTGAACCTGCAATCTTTCAGCCAGGCCGCTTCCGTCGGGCGCAGCCGCGATACCTGGGACGCTATCCTCCGCAAAGTTCGCACGGGCGAAATGCCTCCGGCGGGTTCCCCGAAGCCGAGCGCGCTGCAAATCAAAGCGGCCCTGGCGTGTTTCGAGGCCGAAATCGAGCGGGTGGATCGTCTCGCCGCCGCCAATCCCGGAAGAGTGACCGCCCGGCGCTTGAACCGCGCCGAATACAACAACACGATCCGCGACCTGTTGGGCGTGAACACGCATCCCGCCGACGACTTCCCGCAGGACGATTCCGGCTACGGCTTCGACAACAACGGCGATGTGCTGTCCCTTTCCCCGTCGCAGATGGATCGGTATCTGGCTTCCGCCGAGAAAATCGCGCGAACGGCGATCTTTGGGCCGGAGATGCAGAAACCCACGCTCGCGCGGCACGAAGCGTCGGGCCGCAATATCGTGACGTCCGTCACGGTTCCAGCCAGTTACGACACTTCCGGCTTGACCCTCCCCAATTCCCTGCACGCAACCCACCGCTTTCCCGCCGACGGCGAATACCTCTTCCGCATCCGGCTCGATGGCGTGCGCCCGCTCGGTTCCGACGCGCTGCACCTGGGCATCTGGATAGACGGGCGGCAGGTTCAAGCCCTCGATTTCGACCCCACCGGGTCGGCCGCGTTTTCGCCCGACCGTCAGGACTTTTCTGGCAGAACGGTGGAAT
>JBBRNU010000552.1:0-3526 GCA_038230115.1 Chthonomonadales bacterium
CGATCCACGCCCGGCGAAATCACGACCGACGGCGGGTTGGAGCCGCCCGCCATGAAATACGAAAACGGCGCGAGGTTGGCGACTCCCGCAGCGGATAGCGTGGAAACAAAGGCGATGGGGCGCGGCCCGACGCTGCCGGTCAGCAAGGCGTAAGTCTGTAGGAGCGGCAGCTCCGCGGGGTCGAACCCCAAAAAATCGGTCATGCGAACTCTCCTGCCAGGTGGTAGTCCTGATGAAACGCCGGGATTTCCGCGCCGCTCCTAGACGCTTTACGTTCGGCAGGCCGAAAAGCGTTTCTCGCAAGAGAAGGGCGGGCAGGAAACGCGCCGGGGCGGAGCGAAGGAAACAAAGCGCCAAAGAAATGCCGGAACCTCGGCGAAGAATTGAAAATTCAAAAGATGGAGGACAATGCGATGCACGACAATAGCCTGGAAGTACGGCAAACGGTGGGAGCCTATTTCGACGCGCTCAACGCCCACGACCCAGAAGCGTGGGCGCAGACCTTCGCCCCGGACGCCGTTGCCAGCGATCCGGTCGGAACGCCGCCGACGCAGGGCCGCGAGGCCATCAAGAACAATCTGGTTGGACTGCTTGGCATGGTCAGCGAACTCACGTTCCAACAGGAAAGCGTTTTCATTTGCGCGAACATGGCGGCGGTGAAATGGACGGCGCGCGGCGTCGGCAAAAACGGGAACGCCTTCACGTTCGAGGGCATTGACACGTTCGAGTTGGACGACATGAACCGCATCAAAAACATCGCGGCGTACTGGGACCCGGCCCCGCTGATGGCCCGCCTGCAAAAATAGGGCCGTGTCCGCAATTCCATTGCCTTTCTTAACCCCGCTTTCTCGACCGCGCGAAGCAGCGTCGTTTTCCGCAAAAATGATCGCGCGCAGTGGCTCGCTGTAGGCCGGATTTCGCCTTGCCTGAAGGTTGCTGGCGTCAGATTTTGGCCCGCGCTGCGTCTTCAGCGGCATAATCGTAATCGGCGGGGTTGATGGTCGCGGGCGGATTAGCGCGCTCCCACGCGATGGTGCGCTCCATTGCGACTCTGGCGCTAACGACCTCGCAATAACCCAGGTCGCGCCGAATGCGAGTCGAGTCGAGCGACCAATCCTGCCGCGCGTCGTACTCGTGTCGCAGCGCTTTGGGCAGGCGATCATTGGGCAGCGCAATAATTTCGCCCGACCAACCCGCCGCCCGTCCGATGCGCCGCACCCACTCCGCTTCGGTCACGTTCGCTTCATCGGCGACGTGGTAAATTTGCCCTGCCGCGCGCTCGTCCGTCACGCAGCGCGCAATCGCCTCGCCCATGTCCTCCACGTACCCGCGCGGCGCGCGCCACGTTGCGATGTCGTCGGGCAATAAAATAAACGGTCGTCCGTCGTCCATGCGCTTCAGATACTCGAAACAGCGATGCTGATAGTCGCCCGGCCCGTACACCATCGGCAGGCGTAGGACGGTGGCGGGCAGGTCGGGATTTGCCAGCAAGGTCTTTTCGACGAGGATTTTCTCATACGTGGTCGTTGTCGCCGCACCCTCCGGTTTCGGGTCGGCGTAGGGAAACCAGCGGTCGCGCAGGGGCGAATTTTCGGTAAGCGGCGTCGGGTCAGGCAGGCCGGGTTCGGCGCGCACAAAGCGGTCGCGGGCGCGATACACGTCCACGCTGCTCAACACGACGACCCGGCGGGCCACGCCTCGAAACGTCGCCGCGACCGCTTCGGCGTCCTGCTGCGTCAGGCAGTACGTGTCCAGCACAACGTCGGGCCTGCTTTCCCGGAAGGCCGGGGCGTACTCGGCAAGCCGCTTCCGGTCGCCATGAATTGCGCGAACGCCTTCCGGCAAGGGGGCGTTGTTTTCGCCGCGATGAAACACGGTGACGGCATGACCCTGCGCCGCCAGACGCGCGACCGCAGGCGGGCCGATGAACCGCGTGCCGCCCAAAACCAGAATGTGCATGCGTCGCGCCCTTTGCAAAAAATACAGACCGGCAAATTACAAATCGGCCAGGAAATCGAAAATGCGGTCGTTGCTGCCGGGCAGCCCCTCGTGACCGAAGTCGGGATAGAGGAGCAGGTCTTTCGGGGCCGTGATTTTGTTGTACGCGGCGAACTGCGTGGAGGGCGGGCAGATCGTGTCCATCAGGCCGACCGGCATCAGCACGCGGGCCTGAATGCGCGGCGCGAGGTGCTGGTTGTCAATGTAGCCCAGCCGGGTGAAAATCGCCCCCTCGCGCGCGTGCTGCGGGTCGAAATTGCGGAAGTAGGTTTTCAATTCCTCGTAAGCGCCCGACGCCAAATCCATTTCCCACACGCGCTGATAATCGCACAGGAACGGAAAGGTCGGCGCGGCCCGCTTGATGCGCGGCTCCAGCGCGGCGCAGGCCAGCGTCAGCCCGCCGCCCTGCGAGCCGCCCGTCGCGCCCACGCGGGCGGCGTCCACTTCCGGCATCGTCATCACAATTCCGGCCAATTGCGCGCAGTCGAGGAACACGCCGCGAAAGTAAAGTTTTTCCGGGGCGTCGTCCATCCCGCGAATGATATGCCCGCGCAGGGTATTGCCTTTCACGCCGCCCGCGTCTTCGGAAAGTCCGCCCTGCCCCCGGCAGTCGAGAGCCGCCACGCTGTAGCCCTGCGAAACGTAACTCAGTTTGTCAGCCCAATCCCCGCTGCTGCCGGAGTACCCGTGAAACATTACGACGGCGGGGTGGGGGCCGGGCGAATTTTTGGGGCGGAGATATTTGGCGTAAACGCGCGCCCCGCCAACGCCGGTAAAGCGCAGGTCGAAACATTCGGCGAACGACGATTTCAGGGGCGCGGGCGTCAATTCCACTTTGGCGTCTATCGCCCCCATTTCGGCCAATCCCTTGTCCCAATAAGCGTCGAAATCGTCCGGGCGCGGGTTGCGGCCCTGGTATTTCAGCAGTTCCGGCAGCGGCAAATCCACTAGCGGCATCGTGGTTGTCTCCTGAGCGTATTGTCTAACGGGAATTTTGCGGCGAAGTCCGAGGGCTAGTTCCACGTCGGGCGCGCGTTTCCTGCCTGCGCGCCTGGTTCGCCCCGACAAATTGTAATCGCTCTGTAATCTTTTCGCCCCCCCGCGCGTAATCTGCCCGCTTGACGCGCCCGCGTATTGCGCCTATAATGGCAGGCAGGCGATACAGTCAGGGAGTGAAACCGATTTGGAATGCGCGCTCGCTATGGAACCGACATTTGCCTGCGCCCGACGGCTCGACGCCGCAGACGACCTGCGCGAATTCCGGCAGGCGTTTTATCTGACGCCGGGGCGCATCTACCTCGACGGCAATTCGCTCGGCCTGCTGTCCCGTCCCGCCGAACAATCTCTCCTGCGCGTTTTGGAAGCGTGGAAGACCGGGGGCATAGATGGCTGGACGCAGGGCGACCCGGCCTGGTTCACGCTGGCCGAAACTCTTGCCGCCCTGACTGCCCCCCTGCTCGGCGCGGACAGGAGCGAAATTGCGGTCACGAATTCGACGACCGTGAATCTGCACCAGTGTCTCGCCACG
>JBBRNU010000553.1:0-3510 GCA_038230115.1 Chthonomonadales bacterium
GACCGGGACGCGCCCCCCGACCGCCGCTACCGTCTCGGCCACGACGCGCCGCTTCTCGTCCAGGGTCAGATACAGAAACTCGCCGGTCGTTCCCGCTGGACACAGCCCCTGCGCCCCGTTTTCCACCAGCCACTGCGCGTGCGCCCGCACGACGCCGCTGTCCAGCCGCCCCGCATTGTCGAAGGGCGTCAGCGTCGCCACGTAGCAGCCCTGAAAATTCGTTTTGGCCTGCGTTGTCATCATTTTCCTCGTCAGGGTTTGGTCGGGGCGGCAGGCTTCGGGCCGCTCGCGGGCGGCGCGTTCGAGTCGGTCACAGGCGCGGAGTTCGGGGCGGGCTTGGAGTCGGGCGGGGTTGCGGGCGGCGGGTCGCCCTCATCGCCCTTGTCGTCGCTCTCGTCCACAAAGAACTTCGTCTTCATGCGCTTGTTGGTTTGTATCGTTTCGGCCCCGGTGCGCGTGCCGACCGTAACGTCACCCTCGGCGTGGAACTCCTGCCCGTCCGTATCGCTTCCCTCGACCGGCGCGAACAGCAGCAGCGTATCGGTTTTGCCGTTGTATTCGGCGTGTTCGGCGGTCAGCGTCCGCTCGATAGTTTCGCCGTTCTTCCTGGTAAACCGCTGCTTGAACACGAGATGCCCGCGCAGAATGACGAACTTGCGCCGATAATAATCGTCCACGCGGTCGCAGGCGACCACGCCGCCGCGCTGTTTTTCCCGGCTGGTATCGCTGCCATTCGCGCCGGTATCAGCGCCCTTTGGATCGGGCTTGAGTGTAATCACGACGCTGCCGGTAATGATCGCCAGTTTCTTGCGGCTGTCGTCCACGTCGGCCTTGCCGCCCGTGACGTGATGCTTGGGGTCGTCCAGCGTCAGGCTGCCTTCGGCATTCAAGCGTTTCTGCGTCTTGTCATAGCGGGCCGTCTCGCCGGTAATAACGGTATCTTCTTCGGTGAAAGTAAAATTTCGCCCCGTCGTGATGCCGGTCGCAACGTTGTACGTCCAGTCCACCAATTCCAGTTCGCCGGATTTGCGCGCTGGGGGCGGGGCGACTCTGGCGACCGGGATTTCTTTCTCTTTGGGCGCGTTCGGGGCGGGCGGCTGCGAGCGCGCCCAAACCGACCAGCCCGCGCCCGTCAGCAGACCGAGCGCGGCCAGACTGACCGGAATCTTGAGAGCGTGATTTCGAGAGGCGATTGTCCTGCCGACCATTGGCGACTCCTTACCCGCGACAGCGAGCGGCGAACTTTAGCCGGGGCTATCAAAGCCCGTCTGCGAGGCGCTGGGCTTCCAATCATTCAGCGCGCTATATCTGCCACGTCTTCCATACGGATTTCCAGGCGGGCATGGTTCGCGCGCAGGATTTTACGTTTCAAATCCACAACCAGCCCGTCCGCGGTGAACGGCATCGCGCGGACTTCGCCGCTGGCGCTTTCCGGGCAGCGCAGCGTTTGCGCGCCCAGCGCCCAGAACACGCGCTCGGCTTGCACGACGCCCCCGCGAAACACGCCGCGAATGCCGCCCAGACACGCGACTTCGCGCGCAATCGGGTCGTAGCGCGCCTGATTCATCGTGACGCGCACGTCTTTCAGGCTGGCAATCGCGCCCTGGTCGCAGACGATCCGCCGTTCCGGTTTGCCGGTGCGCCGGTTGACCATTTCCAGCATTCGCAGTGACTCGGACTCCAGATGCTCGCCTGCCGCGCTGTCGAACACGCCGCCCGTCAGCCGAAACTGCCACTGTATGTTGTAAGTCAGGGACAAATCGAGCGGCGCGACTTCGAGCGCGCCCAGCGTATAGCGGCCCTCGCGGGCATGGAAGCGGGCGACCGGCTTGTCGGCGGGGGAACGATTTGCGGTTGATTGGGCGGCGAGCGGGAAATTTCCTTCGGGCAGTTTGTAGAGCGCGCCGTCGCGAATATCGGTCAGGGTGGCGCTTTGAATGTTGCCGATGCCCATGCCGGGCGGATGTTCAAGGTCAATGCGCTCGGCCCAGAGCGACCAGGTTTTTCGGCCCTGGAAATACTGCGTGAACGGGACTTTTTCCATCCGAACGGTCACCGTAGACGCGACCGGATGCGCGAGGGTAGGCAGCGTGCGGGTCGGTTCGGCCCATTGGTAGGCGCGATAAAGCCCGAAGGCGACGCCAAGCGGCGCGCCCCAGCCGACGATGCGAGCGGCCCAGCGCCGCGCGGAAGGCGAGGAGTTCATAGCGAAAAAAAGGCCGGGGCGTGACAATAAACATCACGCCCCGGCCCGGCGCATCGAAACGTTTTCAACGTCGCGCTTTCTAGCGGGTTCAACGGCAAGGCGGCTGCCGTGCGAAACGGCTGCCACACAAAGCCCGCACAATGGCTTAGATGCCGCACACGCCGCCCGTCGGGCCGATCAGCGGCGGCGGCGGCGGAGCCTCGCTGTTGGCCGCGCCGTACAGTTGGATATTGCCCGGCAGGGGCGTGGTCGAATTTGCCGTTAGGGTCGGCAGCGGAAGCGTGCAGGCCGTCGGGTCGTAGCGCTTCGCCTGATAGATCACGTAATCGGAGTAGCCCCCAACCGAAGCGGGCCGCGCGATGCTGAAGGTCGTGGCGGTCGGCGACACGTCGGTCACCGTGAACGTGCCGTCCGAGCCGGTTGCGACCGAGCGCGCCGCGGTGGAACCGGCAATCGTGATCGTCGCGCCGACGACCGGCCCGCCCGACACCGTATCCACGACTTTACCGGATACGGCGAAGCCGCTGCCCGTGCCGCCGGTTCCGCCCCCCGGATTGGGGTTCGGGTTGGGATTGGGGGTAGAGCTGGAGCCGCCGCCCCCGCCACAGCCCGACAGGGCCAGCGAAACCAGCGTCAGCAGCAGCGCAAGGGAAATTCGGACGTGGGGGACTTTCGACAACACCCTGTTCCTCATGAATCATCCTACCTTTTGAAGTGTGTCCGTGCGAACACGCATGTGTTCAGACGAACACGAAAATGTTCCTGCGGGCGCGTCATCGCGCGGCAGGCGTTCGGGCCGCTGGGCGGCGCGGTTGGCTGGGAGAGCGCGCGGGCGTTCTCGCGACGCGCCCTGCATTGGCGCGGAGCGGGTTCAGGACGCGGCGAATTTACCGGCAGGGGAACCGGGGCGCGCAAATCGGGGGTATTCGCGCTATTATACACATTGTTGACGAATCGCGCAAGCCTTTTGGCGCGATTTTCTTGCGAAACCGAGCAAAACGGGGCGCAAACGGCCATTCTTTTCGGAAGGAACCAGTATGGAGCGAAGCGAGACCGCATTTTCTTCCCCGACGGGCGCGCAATCCGACGATAATTCAGCGAGCGTGGACGCGACGCGCGCCGGCTTGATAATCGGGTGCGAAGCCGACCGCCCTAACCGACCGCGCGAACGGGCGGCAATTCACGTTCCCTTGACGCTGCGAGCGCCCGACGCGGAGACCGAACGCGAACGGGGCGCGCAGTTCGACGCCCTGGCGCGCGAGGCCCAGGCGTGCGTTCGCTGCCCGCGCCTGGCCGAGCGCGTC
>JBBRNU010000554.1:0-3497 GCA_038230115.1 Chthonomonadales bacterium
CCCGGTCGTGTTTTTCAGCTGGCTGGCGGCGTATTTCCGGCAGGCGCAGGACGGCTGGCAATTCGTTTCCCTGCTGCAATTCGGCGCGGCGTATGCGGGGCTGATTATCGCGTCGGTCTGCTTTGCGATTATCGGCCTGTATCTGTCCTGGCGGCTCCAGCGGACACTGTACGCGATTATGGCGTCTTACACGGTCGTGGTCGGCGGCCTGGGCATTGCAACCGTCATGCTGAGTTCGCTGTGGGGCGAATTCACGCATAGCGGCTACGAGGCCATAAGCAATGGGCCGCTGATGTGGCTCAATCCGGGCTGGCTGTTGAGCGCGGTTATGAACACCCCTGACTTCACGCGCGGCGTTCATACCGGGGGGTTGATTGTGGGGCTGACCGCTTACGGCGTCATCACGCTTGCTTTGCTCTGGCACATGATCGCGCGGTTCCGCCGTTTCGCCTACCCGTCCTGACCCGCGCCGCATTGACGTATCGAAAGTTGAAAGCGGCGTTTGCCGGGGCGAGGGCTTGCGCGTCCGGCGCGAGAAAAGTTTGGAACAGGGAGAAAACGGCTCATGCCGCCAATGGTTGAGATCAGGCATCTGCGGAAAGAATATAAAGACCTGGTGGCGGTGAAAGACCTGTGTCTGGAACTGGACGCAGGCGATATTTTCGGCTTCATCGGGCCGAACGGCGCGGGCAAAACCACGACCATCAAAATGCTCGCGACCTTGCTGACGCCCTCCGGGGGAACCGCATTTATTGACGGCGTGGACGTGACGCGCGACCCGGAACACGTTCGGGCGACGGTCGGCTACATGCCGGATTTCTTCGGCGTTTACGACGACATCAAGGTCTGGGAGTACTTGGACTTCTTCGCCGCCGCCTATCGCATCGCCAAAGCGAAGCGCCCGCAGATCATTGATGACGTGCTGAACCTGACCGACCTGACCGTAAAGAAAGACGCTTATGTCGAGTCGCTTTCGCGCGGCATGAAGCAGCGGCTTTGTCTGGCGAAGACGCTGGTTCACGACCCCAAGGTGATGCTGCTTGACGAACCGGCGTCGGGGCTAGACCCGCGCGCCCGGATCGAGATTCGCGAGCTGCTCAAAGAATTGCAGGCGATGGGCAAGACGATCATCGTGAGTTCGCACATCCTGCCCGAAATGGAAGAGTTCTGCAACAAAATCGGCATTATCGAGCGCGGCGAATTGATCGTGGCGGGCGACGTGAACACGATTGCGCGGCAGGTGCGCGGTCAGCACACGATTGAAATCGGCATCGTTGAGGAGATGGAGCGCGCCGAAGCGCTGCTGTTCGGCATGACCGACATCGTGCGCGAAGTCAAAGTTTTGAACCCGATGCGGAATCGCGACGCGGGCGAGACCGCGACCGACACGCCGCACGCCCAAACCCTGCAGCGCAACGGGCATTCCAGCAAGGGCGGCGTGATTCAAATCGGCTATGTCGGCGAGGTGGATGAAGAGTATGAGGTGCTGTCCGCGCTGGTCCGGGCCGGAATCAAAGTGCGCGCCTTTTACACGCCCGAAACCGACCTGGAAGACGTGTTCCTGCGCGTGACCAAGGGGCAGGTGGCATAAACGATTTTGCGAGTTCGGCGCAAAAGGTTGCCGCGTTTGGCGCAAAGAATCGGCGGGTTTGTCGTGAAGGTTCGCGGCGCGGGGCGTGAAAATTTGCCGGGTCGGTTGGAAAAGTTGGTTTGCCGGTGGTGAAGAGACGGAGGGTTGCCATGTCGCTCGTAATGCGGTTGCTGCCGGATAATCCCGTGCTGACAAAAGAGATGCGCGTCCGAATGCGCGGGGCCAAAGCCTACTGGATACTCTTCGGGTATCTCGGCTTCCTGTCGCTCGTGATGTTGAGCGTCTATGGCGTCTGGATGCGAAACGTGGCGGCGGCGGGCGTTGGCGCCTCATCGGTCGGCATGATCGGCGCCTCGCTCTTTGCAAGCATCGTCTCCACGCAGGTGTTTCTGGCGTTGTTCATCACGCCCGCGATCACGAGCGGCTCGCTCACGATTGAAAAAGAGCAGCGCACGCTGGAAATGCTGACGATGACCGGGCTGTCGAGCCGCAGCGTCGTGGTCGGCAAGCTGATGGCGGCGGTCTCGTTCACGGCCCTGATGCTCCTGACGACGCTGCCCCTGATGTCGGTCTGCTTCATGCTCGGCGGCGTAGACCCGGCAATGGTCGCCAGCGAATATCTGATGCTGCTGATGGGCAGTTTCCTGATTGGCGCGCTGGGCTTGATGTGGTCGAGCATCGCCAAAAACACGACGCAGGCCGTCCTGTTCACCTACATGACGTTGTTCTTTTTGTTCGTCGCGGGCGGCGTGGCCTTCAGCGCGGCGCATTCGCCCTTCAGCGGCGGGGGCGTCGGGGAGAACGCCGTGCGCGCGTTCGGGGCGTCCTGGTTCGGCGATTCGTTTCTGGGCTTGCCGGTGATCGAGGGCGTCGGGTTTGCGATCTTCTGCGGGCTGGGCGGCATTCTGATGGCGGCGGTAGCCATGTCGCGGCTGGAAATGTGGCCGGAGCGCAAAGGCGGCTTGCTGCGCGGGCTGACGGCCCTGATTGTCGGCGTGCAGTTGCTGGCCGTTTACCAATGGTGGCTCAACGCCTGGTTCAGCCGGACGGCGCAGGCCGTTCAGACGCAAGTGCAGACGCCGATTTCGTCCCTGACCATTCTGGGCGCGCTGCTGATGTTTCTGACGCCGATCTTCGCGACCGGCGAGTTGACCCTGCGCGAGTCGCGGCAATTGGGACGAACGCTGCGCGGCGGATGGTCGCGCCGAGGTTTGGGGCGCGGCAAACTGGCGTCGGGCCTGCCGTTCCTGCTCCTGATGACACTGGGCGGGCTGGGCCTGTACGTGGCGTCCTTCGCCCTCGTCGGCCAGGGACGTCATGCCTTCGAGGGCGTACGGGGGAAAGCCGATACCCCGATGCAAAGCCCGCTGTTCACGCCGTTGACGGTGGACAAAACCGTTGGCTTCAACGGCCTGGCCTATCCGAGCGCGTCCGAAGACGCCATCGTGGGCAAAACCGACAACATTATTTACAACGAACCCCGCTGGGTTTTGCTGCGGTCAGCGACGGCGCTGCTGAGTTTCGTGGTCGGAATGGGGTTGTTCTGCCTGCTGCTGTCGGTCGTGTTACGCAACCGCTGGATGGCCTGGCTGACGGCCTGCCTGTTCCTGGCCGTCATCTGGATCGCGCCGGAAATGGGCAAAACGCCGCTTGCGAAAAGCCAGCCGGCGGGCTATTCGGTCAACTTCCTGTACCTCAATACGGTGCAGGCGCTCTACCAAATCAGCGACCAGGCGGCCTTCTCCTCTCTGGCGCGCGAGCTGCCGATGGCGTATCAGCCGATGTGGTTGTATTCGTCCTTCGCGTGGCTGCTGGTCGGAGCGGCTTCCCTCGCGCTGATGCGGTTCATCCTGCGCCGCGACCCGCGTCTGCGGCAGGACACGCCCTACGAAGAATTGACGCTGGA
>JBBRNU010000555.1:0-3483 GCA_038230115.1 Chthonomonadales bacterium
AAGCGCGAAGGCGGCGGTATTCGCGCATATCGTTGGTTTGCGGGGCAGGGGGTGTTTCCATGAAGGATTTTTCCACACGCGCCCCGATTTATTAGATACTTCTGTCCTGATCAGTAAGACCGGCGTGGACGCGCACCGACGTAAAGAGGCGGCGCGAACGCCAGCAGTGGCGGCGCGAACGCCAGCAGTGGCGGCGTAAGCCACCACACTTACCGGAAACTAGAGTTAATTGCTGCATCACATTTTTCCGATTTCCGATTTTCTCTTCGGTACAATATAGCGCGACCGGAGCAGGCGCGGGGGGCGGGAGATTCCTCTTTGCGCCGGGGCGCTTCTTTGCGGCTAAAAACAACCCTATCCCCGTTGGCGTTTACTTCCGTTCCGTTTCGGCCAAAGCGCCTTCGACAAGCGCGGCGCGGGAGAACGGGCGGCAGGGCAGGCTGCACAGGAGCGTGGTTCCCTCCTCGTCGGCGCATTCCGTTTCAATCGTCGAGTGCCACAAAGCGTAGCGGTCGCCTAATAGTCCCTTCACTTCCTGTACGACCCGCGCCGTCTCGCGCTGATTGGAGGGGGCGATTCGCAGGTGGCACGAAAGCGCGTTCATGCCGTCGGCAATCGTCCACACGTGCAGGTCATGGACGCCGCTGACGCCGGGAACCGATTGCACCGACGCGATCATCGCCTCCACGTCCAGACCGCGCGGCGCAGACTCCAGCAGGACGTGAACCGTTTCGGTCAGAATGCCCCACGACGAGTAGACGATGAACGCCCCGATCAGCAGCGCGACGAGCGGGTCGGCGTAGGCCCAGCCGGTGAAGTGGATCGCCACGCCCGCCGCGACCACGCCCAGCGATGAAAGCGCGTCGCCCGCCATGTGAATGAAAGCCCCGCGCATATTCACGCTGTGCGCCGCCTCGCCGCGCAGACCCAGCGCAATCGTCGTGTTGAGCAGGAAGGCGACGGCGGCCACGCCGATCATCAGGCCGCTCGCGACCGGCTGCGGGTTGAAAAATAAATCATACGCCTCGCGAAAAATCAGCGCGGCGATGACAAGCAGCGTGACGGCGTTGAACAGGGCCGTCAGCACGCCGACCCGATGGTAGCCAAAAGTCTTCGAGGCGGTCGCCGGACGCTGCGCCACGCGCACCGCGTACCACGAAAGGGCGAGCGCGAGGGCGTCCGTGAAGTTGTGGCCCGCGTCGGAAAGCAGGGCCAGGCTGTTGGCCCGCGCGCCTGCAATCGCCTCGACAATAATGAAAACGCTGGTCAGTCCGATGGCGAGCTTCAGTCGCCCCTCGCTCATGCCTGCCGCGCTGTGATGTGAATGTCCGCAAGAGTGGTCGTGCGCGTGTGAATGCGCCATACGCTTATCCTTTGCCTCCCGCCGGTTCCGGTTGACGCGCGGCCCGCCGAAACAAACCCCAACCTGACAATCTATTCTTCCCTATCCGCCGCGCGTTTCCCTGCAAGATACGCTACGTTTTTCCGCCCCCGTTCGTTGTCCGTTCCGCATCGGTTTCGCGCTGGCCCGCTTACAACGCGGGCCGGGCGACTGCAATTTGCAGTCGCCCGGCCCGGTTGAGAATTCGCCTGCCCGCTGTCGGGCAGGAAAGCATTTTCGGCGTTTCCCGCTGAAGTCGCCCCGTCTCTTTGGAGTCGCTTCCTATTCCTTCGTTGGGCCGGGGCCGATTTTGGGTTTGCCCTTGCCCGGCAGGAGGGTCGGGTGTAACACCGTGAACGACGCCGATTGCAGCGTGGTCGCCGCCGCATACGCGATGTCGCCCAGAACGCGCGACCGCCCGCGCAGCACGGGAACGTCGGTGGGCGCGACCGTGTAGGAGCCAGCCGCCAGGTCGCTTCGCAGTTGCGCGGTTACGGTTCCGAGCAGGAAGGTTCCGCTATCTTTGCGAACCGCGCTGCCGTTGTACAGGTAGAAACTCAGGCCGCGATAGGCCGTCCCGTCCTTCGTCACCGTGACGTCGGGGTTCGTGAACGCCGCGCCCGCATTTTGAAAGCCGCCCTTGTCGCTGGCGGGCGCGAACGCGATGCTGGTAAGTGGGCTGTCGGCGGAGGTTCCGGTCGCCTGTCCGTAGACGAGGAAACCCCGCGCGCTCGTGTAGTTATGGCTGGCGGGGGCCGCGTCCAGATAGACTTTGAACGTGACCGCGCCGCCTGCCAGCGTTACCGTCGGACTGGCGACGACGCGCAGGGCGAAAGACTGTGCGCGGCTTGCGACAGGCGCGGTGCAGGCCAACCCCGTCGCGACGGTCAGAAGCGCCAACCGGCCCGGAATGCGATGTTTCATCATGATCATGGTACGTTTCACGCTCGTTACTCCCAGCAGGGCATAAATGTCGCGCCCTGCTTTATCACAACGCTTTGGAAATGCAGGCGCGGGCCGAAATGCCGCGCCTGCATTCTCGATAAGGCGCTTTGTAATGCGCGCTTGCGTCCTAAGCCCGCTTGCCGCGTTGTCGGCGCAGCAGGCCCAGACCCGACAGACCGCCCGCCGCCAGCAGCGCGATGACGCCCGGTTCCGGCACGTCGGCGACCTGCGGCGTATAGGTGATCGCGAAGTTCACCGGGGCCAGTTCCGTGCCGTCCAGCAGTGTTCCCGTCACGGTGTAGTTGAACAGGTAGGTTCCGGGATTGTCGGCCTCGAAGATGAAATGCTGGTGAAAATAACGCTTCACCGGGTCGGAGTCGTCGCCCGCATACAACTGCGCCGAGCCGCGAATGCCCAGCGCGTGCGCGAACGGATCGCTGGAATTGGCGTTGGAAAGCACGTTATCTTCGGTCAATTCCCAGAAGCCGATGGGCTTGCTGGCGTCGTTAGAGTCGGGGTTGGCGCCGAAGACCGGCGTCACGCCGTCGAACTGGTAGAAAGCCGACAGACCGGGCGAAATCGCGGTTTGTTGCACGACGACCTTGCTGAACTGAAAGGCGTTCGTGTTGCCGTTTGCGTCCACGTAGCCCGCGTCGAAACCGGGCGTCACGTCCATGCCGGTGTCGTTCTCGTAGGCCGCGCCGGGAAAGGGCTGACCGATGATGCGGTTGAAGAGTTCGCTCAGGGGCGTTCCCGGTTGCTGCGGCGTGGCTTCCACCGTCGAGCTATTGTAATGGTAGAGGATGTCGGCCCCTTCGACCTGCGCCGACGCCCGCCCCGCGCTCGATCCGAGGAACGCCAGCGCGCAGGCTGGCAGGCTCAGGGCATAGAAACGGCGACGGCTCTTGGCAAAATGATTCACGTTCGTTTTCCTTTCGCGCGGCCCGCTACGCGCCGGGCCATTTCGATCTCGATTCCAATACGGTTGAACCGGAACTGCCAGGGCGGCTGCTTACTGCGGCGCGGCGCTGCCCACACTTCGCCGCGTCAAGAGGGGATACCGGCGACCTTCCTGCGTCAGGGCGTGAAGTCGGCGACCTGGGCCAGACTGTTGACGACGATATTCACGTCGTTTACGCTCACGACTCCGCTGCCGC
>JBBRNU010000556.1:0-3477 GCA_038230115.1 Chthonomonadales bacterium
CCGAAGCGTGTCTGCATCGCCGAAGCGCACGAGCGTGTTTAGCCCGCGCAGGCGGGCTTTGCGTTTCAGAACGGGAATCAATGCCCGTTTGTCAGGCGAACGAGCTTGAGTGGCAAGTTGAGTAAAGGTATTTGCGCGCGTCCGCCATACCTCAAGATAGCCTTTCTATTTTGACGCGAACGCTTCCTTCACCTGCCGCCGCAACTCCGCTATGTCGTAGCTTCGCTGCACCGGGACGTGCAGAATGGGTACGCCCGCCTCTCCAAGCGCCTCGTCCACGAATGTATCCCGCTGCCGCCGCTCTGGTTCTTTGTGCGTCTTGTCGTCCAACTCGATGACGCCTGCCACGTCCAGCGTGCGCGGATCGCACAACACGAAATCCACGTGCTTGCAGGCGATTTTGTAGAACGCTCTGCGGGCCGGGTCGGGAGCGCGGCCTTCCTGAGCGGAAATAATGTCGGCAAGTCGCACCTTGCCCATCACGCGATACCGCTGTCCTACAGCCTGCTCCAGAACGCCCAGAAACGAGCGCTCGGCGGAAGTGAACAGAGCGTCCGCCTTCCGGTAGGGGTAGCGACGACGCGGCGACTCTTTGCCTGCGAGCGCGCGGAGTAGGACGAGGATAAGCACGGCCAGAGCGACATAAGAAAGGATTTCCATAGCGTGGCGGATCGTTGTAATGAGGCGGGTTTCAACTCAACCGGTGACGACGCTGGAAATCATGCAGCCTCTTCCACCATCCGCCCGGCGAGGGTGTAGGCCGACGTGTAGCCGATGCGGAGACCGAAGAACGCGCCTTCTGGCCGACGCGCCCGCAGCGCCTCTTCCGCCGTCAGGTCGTCATCGTCTATTTCGTAGTCGCCCGAATCAACATCCAATACCATGAACCGCCCTTTTTGCTCCGGCATGACCTTGTCGCGGATGTTGTGACGATAGATGTCAGTGCCAAGCCGGGCGACCTCTTCGAGGCTGTATTGCGTGTGTGGCATGAAAGCCTCCTGCCCATTCTATCTTGCATTCAGTATAGCACAGCCCCGCGCGATTGTCTTGCGGCGTTACGCGGACGCGGCGACCCGCGTAACGCCGATTGTGAGGCAAACCGTTCTCAGGAACAGCAGGTTTCGCCGGACGCCTTTTTTGCGGAGGGCGGCACGTCGTTGGCCGGGTTCCTCGTGAAAAACCCGCTCGGTTTCAGCATAAACCCGATGTAGGCGGTCGGCATCACGGGGTAATCTTCGGTTCGCGGAAGGTGCGTGTGGCCGAACGTGTACCAAAACACCACGTCCGTATCCTCGACCGCCCGGTTCTGCGCCGTCCACCGCGTCAGGCCGTCGCCCCCGCCGCTCTGGTTCGGGTAGTCGCCCGCTGCGTACCGCTCGTCGTCGCGAAAGGGCGTAACCCAGACGTGATGGTTGACGAACCCGGCCCGCCGTCGCCACCAGGCGTTGGGCGAGGCAAACGGAACGGAGTTGTCGCCGGGCAGGAATTTGTAGCCGACCGGCTCGCCGACCACGTTCCGCGCCGCCGGATTGACGACTTTCCACGTTCGCGCCGTTTCCAGGTTCAGGTTCCCGCACGCTTCGCGTTCCGTCTTGAGCGGCGTGGCCCGCGCCTGGAAAGCGTTCTCGAACGGGTTGTGTTCGTCAACGGGATCGGGCGTTACGTCCACGCGCTGAACGGTATTCGCCACGCCGTCCAGATCGAAATCGAGACGCACGTTGAAGAAATGCTGGTGGTTCGGCGCGTACAGGTTCGGGGCGAGGAGCGCGCCGTATTTCGGCGACTCGTCGGGGGCAAGCGCGCCCAGCGAGAGAATGCCGGTCAGCTTGACCTCGAACTGAATCGAGCCGTCCTGATACAGATACCAGAAGAAGCCGTATTCGTAATTCTCGACGGTCGAAACCGACGACACGACCAGCCGTCGCGAACGCCGAACTTCGGGCTTGTCGGGCAGGCGGCGGTCGGTGTGCTTCCACAGAATGCCGTAGTCTTCCTCGTGCATACAGATGGCGTTTTTGATGGTTAGCGGCTCGCCCCGGCTGTCGCACAGATGCGCGTCGAAATAACGAATAAAGCCCAGGCAGTCGCAGCCCAATTCCAGGCTGTTGGCGCACATCCCCATGCCGTACTCGCCCACGTCGAAAGCGTTTTTGCGCCGCTGCGTCGGGCCGGGGTCGCCGTAGGGAACCACCATTTCGGTGAGCGACGCGCGGTACAAAATCGAGCGGTCACGGCCCCCGTCCTGATAGCGCAGGTGATGCAGCGTCAGCCCCTCGCGCGCGTTGAAGCCGATGACGAATTTCCAGTTCTGCCAGACAACCGCGCTGCTTTCGACCGCGAAACTCGGCCCCTCCGGTTGGACGATTTCCAGCGGCTTGATGTCGTCCCGAAATCGAACCATGCGGTCGGCGGCGTAATTGGCCTCGCCTGCGGGAAGGGGCCAGCGTCCGTACTCCTCGATGCGGATGACCTGCATCGTGTTCAAGTCCACGACGGGCCGCAGTCCCTCGATGGGCCGCACGTAGCCGTTGTCGGTCGCGTCCGTGCGAAGGAAGCAAAGCGGGCGGGCGAGACGCCGGCTCGACTCTTCCGGCTCGCCATAATTTCCCGCGCTCCAGATGTCCACCATGACCAGACTGGTGTCGTCGCAGCCGGTATGTTCCTTGAGCTTGGCGCGAAATTCCGGGCTGGCGATGACGGCCTGCTCACATTCGATCTGCTCGTCAATCGTCATGGTCGGCTGTACGCCGGGAACGGCTTTCCAGGCCGTGACCGCGCCGTCCGTGAGCGAAAGGGTCGCCTCGTAGCAGGTGTTCGCGGCGTTGTCGAAGAGGACGGCGAAGGCTTCGCGCGGCGGGGAGTGCGCGCCGTCGAAGCCATGCACCAGGGCTTTGTCCGGCTCTTTCAGCGCGATGGAAACGAAGCGTGTGGTAGGAACGACTCTGTCCGACCGTTTCAAGACCTCGACCGCCTGCCGAACTTCCTCGGCGGTCAGCGGCTCCAATGGGTGGCGCGATGCAGTCACGGGCGTATCTCCTTTCGAAAGGGCGCGGGGAAGAAAATGCGCCGGGCGTTGGTCGGCGCGGCGCGAAGAGGACGGGCCGTCATGGAAAAGCGCGAACGCGAAACGGCCCGCGATGTCGGCAAAACGCCACTCACAGAACAGGAGGCGCAGCGTGAAGGGCGGCCTGCAGCGGTAATCACGATCGGGGCCGCCCTGCGCCGGTCGTCACGATGGAAGTTAAAAAGTTAAAACGCAATGCAGCGCCGCCATTGGCTCGGTCGTGAAACGGGATGGCAAACCCACAAAAGGCGCGTCGAACGCGATTGGTAAAACGGGGTTGAAACTTCGTTCTCGAAGGCCCGTCGAACGGGATTGAAACCCCGTTCTGAAACGCGAAGCCCGCCTGCGCGGGCTGCAATGCCGATGCGCCAGAGCGAGGTTCTTTCCCTGTCTGCAACGCGCCCGCCTAATGC
>JBBRNU010000557.1:0-3474 GCA_038230115.1 Chthonomonadales bacterium
GAGGGGCCGTGTCCGCCTGCGCGCCCTGTTGCTTCAGGGCCGTGAGGAAGGCGCTGGCGCGAGCGGCGGGAACCTGAAGGGCGAGTGTGACCGGCGGCTCCGGGGTTGGCGGAGCGGCTGGACGTTCCAGGTTCAAGTTGGGCTTGCCGCCGGTTGCGGGCGCTGGCGTCGTTGCGGGCGCGCTCGAAGTTTTGTCACGATGCGAACTCGTTGTCGAGGGCGCGGGAAGGGCGGTCAGCGTCGCGCCCGATTGCGACGCCCAGGCTTGCAGATCGCGGCGCGCGGCGGCGACGTCGGCGACGGCCAGGGCCAGCCGCGCCGGGGGCGCGTCGGCAGCCATTTTCGCCGCGCTCGTCCCGGATGCATAATTCGCATGAGACTGCTCTATGCGCTCCGCCTGCTCTTTTTCGCGCGCGATCCGGTCGGCCAGCGCGCTCACGTCGTCGGGCTTGTCCGCGACAATCCGGCTGTCCGCGATTTGCGGCGGGGTCGGCGCGACGGTCGGGAGGGCAGTGGCGAAGCGTCCCGCGTTCCGTCCGGTCAGTCCTGCGTTTTCGCCGGTTCCGGGCGCGGCGGGAACGGTCGGCGCGGGGCGCGTCAGAGCGAAGACCGCGACGAGGGCCAGCGCGCCGAACGCGCCGCCCAGGGCCAGCCGCGCCGATGCGCGGTTCAGAAGCCCGACAGAAACGCCCGCCTTACGCGCGCGGTTCGCGGCGTCGCCCGCAATCGTGATGTGGCGCGGCGGCGCGTCCGGCAGGCTTGCCAGAATGCGGGCGCGCAGTTCCGGGCGGGGGGTGGCCCGCTCAAGGTCTTTCATGTCCTCTCCCAAACGCTGAAGCCACGCGGCCTCTTCGCGGCAGACGCGGCAGCGCGCCAGGTGAAAGCGCGCCCGCGCGCGAGGCAGCGACGACAATTCACCGTCCAGCAGCGCCTTCAAATCGTTGTGCGGACAGCGCGCCATTTTATTTTTATTGCGATTCCGGTCGGACGCTTCCGGCCCCTTATCGCTCGGAGCGTTCTTTGCGAAGTTCATGGCGTGGCGTTTCCTTCGTACAGGTAGCCGCTGAGGAGGCCGCGCAGCTTGCGAAACGCATTGGACAGCCGGGACTTGACGGTTCCGACCGGCACGTTCAGCATCGTCGCGACTTCCTGATAGGTCAAACCCTGCAACTCGTGCAGGACGATCACGTCCCGGTGCTGCGGCGACAGGCAGCGCAGGGCCGCCTCGACTTTGGCGGAGAGTTCCTGCCGGTTGGCCGACTGCGCCGGGTCGTCGCGCCAGTCCGTCGTCGCAAGCGCCAGTTCCTCGTCGTAGGGCAGGCTGTCGAGTTTGCGCTTGCGCCGAAATTCCAGGCAATGGTTCATAGCGATGCGATAAATCCAGGTTCCGAGCGAGGACTTGGCCTTGAATTTGGGCAGGGCGGAATAAATCGCCACAAAAATTTCCTGTGTGGTGTCTTCGGCTTCGGGAATGCTGCCGGTAAAGCGCAGGGCCAGCCGGTACACACGGGTTTCGTAGGCGTCGAGCAGCTCCTCGAACGCCAGCCGGTCGCCCGTTTGCAGCCGCCGCACCCACTGTGATTCGTCGCGCGCCGCCATTATCTCGCGTTGGCCCCTTCGTCGGCTCAAAAGTGAGCGTCCCGTCATCTTGTGGTTGTCCTGCTTATGGTGACGCGCGCCCATCGGATTTTCGCAGAGTTCGGGTTTTCGCTTCGCTAGTTTGGTTGCGCGTCGGGGAGAAAAGGTTCAGCGCGAGGCGAAAACGCTCGGTTCGGCGCGGCCCCCGGCGAGGCCGTTGCGTTCCGATTCGCTTCCATTCGATTCTATCGGGCGGCAGGACGTTATTCGCCCTGCGCGCTGCGTATCGAACTCTAGAAACCCGACCTGTTTGCGCTCTCGATCCCCGCTCCCGGCGCGTGAGGGCAAATCGCCCGCGCGAACCGAAACGATGGGAGCGTTCTCGCGCCGAAGGGAGAGAAATCCATGCGACCCAGTTCCCGAATCGCCCTTGCGCTGTGCCTGCTGCTGACGCTCGCGCTGGGGTTCGCCTACCGTTTGTCGCGCGCCACGCCCGAAGCCCTGCCGGAGCAGGCCGCGCTGCAAATGCTTCGTTCGATGCAGGACGCCGTGCAGCGTAAAAGCGTGGGGGGCGTCATGGCTTATATCGCGCCCGATGCCGGAACCCGTATCGCCAACCTGAACCAGGATCAACTGCGGCTGCTGCTCGCCCGCGCCTTTCGCGGCTCCGGCAATCTGCGCGCCGAAACCAAAAACGTCCGCTTCACCGGCGGCGATCAGGACGCCGTCCTCGATTTCGACCTGGCCGTTTTCAATACGGGCGACGGCAGCGTCGGCGGCGATTACACCGGCCACGTCACGCTGCACCTGAGCCGGGTCGAGACGCCGCACCTGCTCGGATTGTACCACACGCGCGAGTGGCGCATCGTCAGCGCGGACTCGACGGGCCGCGACATGACCGGCATCGGCGAATAAGCGGCGGGCTTCGGAAGACGGGCGGCGGGAGGGAATAGCGAATGCTGGACGGCTTTTATGCGGTGGATTATCAGGTGCATTCGTTCCGCTCGCATGACGGGCGGGCGACGCTGGACGACCACTGCGCGCGGGCCGTCGCGCTGGGGCTGGACGAGATCGGGTTTTCGGAACACAAGGATTTCGACCCCGCCGACCCCGTCGTCAATTATTTCGATTACGACGCTTACCGGCGCGACATCGAATCCGCCCGAACGCGCTGGGGCGACCGGCTGACGATTCGCGCCGGGATCGAGATTGATTATCAGGGCTGGTTCGAGGACGAGATCGCGGCCTGGCTGGACGCCCATCCGTTCGACTTCGTGCTGGGCAGCGTCCATTACGTCAACCGCGTGATGCTGATGACGCCGGAATATAATCGCGACCGCACCGCCGAATCCGCCTACGACTCTTATTTCCGCGCCGTGCAGGATTCGGTGGCGAGCGGTCTGTTCGATGTTGTGGCCCATCTGGAATACGCCAACCGGCGCGGTCTGGCGGCCTGGGGGCCGTATGACCCGCAGCGGTATCGCGGCCATCTGGAAGCGCTGTTCGCCGCCATGATCGCGCGCGACCTGCCCCTCGAAATCAACACGGCAGGCCTGCATCAGGGGCTGGGCGTGACCTATCCGACCGCAGAAACCGTCGCGCTCTACGCCCAATCCGGCGGCCAGCGCATTTCCATTGGCTCCGACGCGCATCATCCCGACCAGCTGGCGTTCGCCTACGCCGACGCCGCCCGCCTCGCCCTCGCCAACGGCCTGACTCAGGTCACGACGTGGCAAAACCGCCAGCCCCGCGAGGTTCCGTTAGTTCCCTCGGTTCCGCTCCCGCCTGCAAGCCCCGCCAATCAATCGAATTTATGAAAGCGGGCCTGAAGAAGTAAAAAGGCGAAAAAGCGTGGTGAACGGGGTAGAACGGGATTGAAACCCCGTTCTGAAATGC
>JBBRNU010000558.1:0-3463 GCA_038230115.1 Chthonomonadales bacterium
CCGACGACGGCGAGCCGATCAGTCCCCTGCGCTGGCAGTCCATTCTCGCGATTTCCGGGGCCGCGAATGCCTACTACGAGCGCTACGAAACGGAAAACGACCGGGACGTGCTGCACTTTTTTGCGTTCGACCCGAAGAATTCCAACTCGATTCTTTCGACGTGGCGGCAGGCGCGCGAAAACGCGCGGGCGATCCGCGAGCAGCTGGCTTCCGAGATGTGGGAAAGCCTGAACATCTCGTATTTAGAACTGCGGGAGTGGGATGTAGACCGCGTACTGGCGGGCAGTCCGCACGAATTTTTCCAGATCGTGAAAAACGCCTCGCACTTATTTCAAGGTATCCTGAATCGTACCATGATTATGGGCGAGACGCGCGATTGGCTGGACGCGGGCCGGTTTCTGGAGCGGGCGGGCCAGACCGCGCGCCTGCTCGACGTGAAGTACCACGACCTGCTGCCCGCGACGGTTTCCGACGCCCTCGATGAAGGCGGGCATCCGGTCAAGCCGGTCGCGAACCCGCTGGGCGTGGGCGGGCCGCTCGATATGCACGGCTGGATTGCGGTGCTGAAGTCGGTCAGCGCGTTCGAGATGTACCGCAAAACGCATCTGGACGGCATTCGTCCGGCCAGCGTCGTGGGCTTTCTCGTCCTGAACCCGCAGTTCCCCGCGTCGGTTCGGCACGGCATCGCGCGCGTCGAGGGGTGTTTGCGGCGCATCAGCGGCAACCAGGGTGAGGAACCGGCGACCGAGCCGGAACGTCTGCTGGGCAGACTGCGCGCCGACCTGACCTATACCAAGCCGGAAGAGATTATCGTGGACGGCCTGCACGAGTTTCTGGACGGCGTGCAGCGTCGGTGCGCCGAAGTCGGTCACGCCATCACGCGTGCCTATCTGTCATACTGAATTTGTGTCCTACCCCGACGCGCCGCTCTACCTGTCGTCCTGACGCGCGGGCCTTCGCAGCGGGTTGGGTTGAATTCTACTGAAATCGAACCGGACAGGCCTGCGCTCAGGAGGAAGGTTCCGCGACCGTGCGCCTGCGCGTCTACCATACCACCGCTTATACGTATCCGACGCCTTCGGCGGACAGCCATAACCAGGCGCGTCTGATGCCGCTCAGTGACGACGACCAGACCTGCCTGGATTTCCGGCTGACGACGACGCCCCCCGCACGCGTTTTCGCCTACGACCTGCCGACGGGCCGCGTCCATCATTTCACCGTGCGCGCCCCCCATCACGCGCTCGCCATCGCCGCCGAGTCGCTCGTCGTGACGCATCGCAGCAACCCGTTTGCGGGCCTGCAGCTGGTCAGCGACGACAGCGCCTTTTATGAACGCCCGGAAACGCGCCAGCGCTACTACGAGTACCTGACGCCGACCGACCGCGTGCCGCTGCACCCCGAAACCGACCGCATCGCCAATGTCGCGCGTAAACAGGGCGGCGTAGGAACCGCCTCGTTCCTCATCGCCCTCAACCGTCTCCTGCACCGCGTTTTCACCTACGCCCCCGGCGCTACCAACGTCAACACCTCGATTTTGCAGGTTCTCGAACACAAGCAGGGCGTGTGCCAGGATTTCGCGCATTTGATGCTCGCGATCTGCCGGCGGCAGGGCATTCCCGCGCGCTACATCAGCGGCTACTTGTACACGGGCGAGCGCAAGGCGCATCGGGAAGGGGAGGACGCGGGGCCGGAAACTGACGCTTCCGAGCGTGAGCGCGCGGCGAGCGAGGACGCCGACGCGAGCGGACGGGCGGCGAACACCCTGGTCGGCGGGGGCGCGATGCACGCCTGGATCGAGTGCCTGATGCCGGACGGTCACTGGCATGGCTTCGACCCGACCAACAACCTGCTCGCCAACCACTTCTACGTGAAAGTCCATTACGGGCGCGATTACGGCGACGCGCTGCCGATCCGGGGCGTATATCGCGGCCCCTTCGCCCACACGATGACCGTCAGCGTTCGCGTCGTGGCGGATTGAGAGTTCTCCGGTTCACCTGCCCCCCGCCTTTACCCTCGATTTGAAACGCGCCGGAAAGCGCGAAAGGGCAGGAGAGAGGAGGGGCGACGCCGCAATGGAAAGGGCGTTGTTCCCGGTTGGCGCGCATTCCCACATTCGCCTCACGCACACGAAAGGAATTTTTTCATGCCTAAAATAACGCTGATCGGCGCGGGCAGCACGGTCTTCGCCAAAAACCTCTTAGGCGACATCCTCGCCTTCCCGGAACTCGCCGAAAGCCACATCGCTCTGATGGACATTGACAGCGAGCGGCTCACTACCTCGGAAGTCGTGGCTCGCAAAGTCGCGCAGGCCGTCGGCGCCAGACCTAAAATTACCACGCATACTGACCGCCGCGCCGCTCTCGACGGCAGCGACTACGCCATCAACATGATTCAGGTCGCCGGGTACAAGCCGGGAACCGAAATTGACTTCGAAATCCCCAAAAAATATGGACTGCGCCAGACCATCGCCGACACGATGGGCATCGGCGGCATCATGCGCGCCCTTCGCACCATTCCCGTGATGCTGGCGATGTGCCGCGACATGGAAGAGGTCAGCAGTCCCGAGCTGACGTTCCTCAACTACGTCAACCCCATGTGCATGAACACCTGGGCCGTGACGCGCGCCACCAAAGTCAAAACCGTCGGCCTGTGCCACAGCGTGCAGGGAACCGCCGAGCAGCTCGCCCGTGACATTTCCGTTCCGATTGACGCCATCAACTATCTCTGCGCGGGCATCAACCACATGGCGTTTTATCTCAAGTTCGAGCGCGACGGCCAGAGCCTGTACCCGGAAATCCGCAAAGTCGTGGACGAAGGGCGCGTTCCTGATTGGAACCGCGTGCGCTACGAGATGCTGACCCGGCTGGGCTATTTCGTCACCGAGTCGTCGGAACACTTCGCCGAATACACGCCCTACGTCATTCGCCGCGACCGCCCCGACCTGCTGACGAAGTTCAACATTCCGCTCGACGAGTATATCACGCGCTGCGAAAACCAGCTCGCGGGCTGGCGCAAGATGAAGGCCGAATACGAGTCCGACGCCCCGATTGAAATCCATCGCAGCCACGAGTACGGCTCGCTCATCATCCATAGCCTGGAAACCGGAACGCCGCGCGTAGTCTATGGCAACGTCGCCAACGACGCCCTGATTACCAACCTGCCCGACGGCTGCTGCGTGGAACTGCCGGTTCTGGTGGACAAAAACGGCCTGCAGCCCACCAAAATCGGCGCGCTTCCGCCCCAGCTCGCCGCCCTGATGCAGACCAACATCAACGTGCAGGCGCTCACGGTCGAGGCCGCGCTGACCGGTAGGCGCGATCACGTTTACCACGCCGCCATGCTCGACCCGCACACGTCCGCCGAACTCACGCTCGACGAAATTTACAGCCTGGTGGACGAACTCCTTGCCGCGCACGGCGACTACATCCCGCCCTTGCACTGAAGCGAGAAAAAACGAAGCGAA
>JBBRNU010000559.1:0-3455 GCA_038230115.1 Chthonomonadales bacterium
CCTTCCCCACCGGGGAAGGGGGTGACTGAACATCGAGTTGGCGGTTCAAAGACTAGGTTGGCGGGTTAGCGGCGCTTTTGTTCGCGTCTGTTGGCTCGCTACCGTCTCGGGAAGATGCACTCGGTTTTTGTCTCGTCACCCCCTTCCCCGGTGGGGAAGGGGGCCGGGGGGTTAGGCGAGTGTTCGCTCTGCCCCGAAATTCTGAACCCTGTAAGGAAACCACTGCTGATGCCGCGTTTGCCGCTTTCTTTCGCTTTGCTGAGTTTGCTGGCGTCCCAGACAGTCACCGCCGGGGCGCAGCGGGGGCCGGAGTTGACCCGCAGTTTGAGCGCCACGCTGGGAGCGCAGGGGCGCTTGATGTGGGTGGATGGCAGCGCCAACGTGTTTCGCACGGTCACGAACTCGCAAACCGGCGCGAAAACAACCGTAGATTACACGACAACGCGGGCAGGCGTGGCCGAGATTGTCCGGCATTGCAAGGCGGCGCGCATCAATACGCTTGTCGTAGACGTAAAACCTCTGGGCGGGCAGGTTCTATATAACAGCCAGATTGCGCCGCGAATGCGCGTGTGGAAAGGGCGGGCTTTGCCGGACTTCGACACGCTGGCCGCGTTTGTCGAGGAGGGGCATCGGGCCGGGCTGAAAGTGGACGCCTGCGTCAACATTTTGAGCGAGGGGCATAAGTATTTCGCCAGCGGCCCGGCGTATCAGCATCCCGACTGGCAGAGCGTGGTTTATACGGTAGACCGGGGAGTGGTCGCCGCCGACGGCGCGCGGCTGTCGGCGCGGGTTCCCGGCGAACCGGACGACCCCGGCAAACCGGCCCTGCTCGACGATGACCGCGCGATCCTGAGCAATGAGCCGACAAGCGGCCTGGTCGGATTGGAAAGCACGGCCCGCGACCGCGCGCTCGTCACGAGCGACCGTGGAACGCCCCTGGGCAGGCAGATCAACCTGGTTCTCGACGCGGAAAACCGGGTGGCGGGCGTTGTGGACAGCGCCCTTCTGGGCGACGACCCGCTTGTCGCGCCCGAAGGCGGGCATCTTATTCCGGCCACGCGGCCTGCGGATCAAGCCTGGATCGCGCAGCATCTGCGGGCGGGCGCGGCCATTCGCTTCGACCTGCAAACCCGACTGGTTCCGATTGCCGTCGCGCCGAGCGAGAAAGTGGCCTGCTTCGTCAATCCCCTGCACCCCGACGCCCGCGCCTACGAACTCGCGATTGTCCGTGAAATCGTCTCGAACTACGCCATTGACGGTCTTGTGCTGGATCGCTGCCGCTTCAGCAACCATTACAATGATTTCAGCGACCGCACACGCGACGCTTTCGCGCGCTGGCTCGGGAAGCGGCCCGACGCGCTGCGCTGGCCGCAGGACGTTTACCAGTTCGCGCCCGCTCCCGGTGACGATCAGGTCAATGGCCGCTATTACAAGGCGTGGACGGAATTTCGCGCCCAAACCATCCGCGATTTTGTCGGCGACGTCGCCCGCACCGCCAAAGCGATCAAGCCCGACCTGATTCTGGGAACCTATGTCGGGTCGTGGTATCCGAGCTACAACGAGGTGGGCGTGAACTGGGGCAGCGAGCGGACGCGCCTGCGCTACCCCTGGTTCACGCCGGAATACCCGCGCACAGGCTACGCCGAATTCTTCGATTGGATTGCGACCGGCTGCTACTATCCTGTCGCGACCCGCGAGGAAGCGCGGCGCGAGGGCTTGAGCGAGCGCGGCACGGTAGAATACGCGGCGGAACTCTCGAACGACGCGGTGGCGGGCGGGGCGTTCGTCTATGCCGGGATTTACGTTCCCGACTTCGCGGGCAAGCCCGATGCGATGCTGCGCGCTCTGGAAGCGTCCGGGCGGCAAAGTCAGGGCTGGATGATTTTCGATTTGTCGTATATTGACGAGTACAACTGGTGGCCCGTCCTGGAAAACGCCTACCGTCAGGACGCGCTCGCCCCGCATCAAATGCCCGACCTGCTTTCCACCCTGCGCGAAGCCCGCGACGCCGCGCAGTAAGTTTTATCGAAATGGATATTATGACGACGCTTGACATGGCTCCGATGGCTCCGCAGGTTGCAATCAGCAGCGAAGAGGCTCTGTTCGGGCGCGACCGGACGGAATGCCTGATCGCGGCGGAACCGGACTATGAGGAAGGGCTGTGGCTGTACTATCGCGAGGTCAATCAGGACGGGGTCAGGCGGCACGAGGCGGGGCAGGTGCGGCGCGAGCGCGTTCCCTACAAACCCTGGATACTGCTGACCGAGCCGCCCGAATTTCCTCTGCCCGACGCGGAGTTCACCCGTCTGGAGGGCGACGGCTACCGTGTGCTGGCCGAATTCCCGACGCAGAGCGCGTATCGGGACGCCCGATTTCGCGTTCGCGACGCGCATCTTTCCAACCTGACGTACCCCGGCGGCGCGAAAATGGCCCTGATGCGGTCGGGCAAAACCCTTTTCAAGGGCATGACCTTCGACGACGTGACGCGCTTTCAGTTCGACATCGAAACCGACGGCCTCAGCCCGGAGCCGGAAAACAATCGCATTCTGCTGATCGCCGTCTCGGATAATCGCGGGCTATTGGACTTGATCGAGGGCGACGAGCGCGAGATTTTGCAGCAGTTTGCGGCCCTCGTTCGGGAGCGCGACCCGGACGTGATCGAAGGGCATAACGTCCTGGGGTTCGATTTTCCGTTCGTGATGGCGCGGGCCATTCGGCACAATGTTCGGCTGGACATCGGGCGGGACGGGTCGGACGCGCGGGCCGGGCAGGAACGCAATTACGCGATTGCCGCCGGGGGCAACACCCGCCCCTTCACGCCGATTTACGTGCATGGGCGGCACGTCGTGGACACGTATCTGGTGGTGCAGCGCTTTGATTGGGCGAAGCAGGCGCTGACAAGTTACGGCCTGAAAGAGTGCGCCCGCGTGTTCGGGTTCGCCGACGCCGACCGCGTGGAACTGCCCCGTGACCAGATCGCGCGCATTTACCGCGACGACCCGGAGTTGGTGCGAACTTACGCCCGGCAGGACGTGGACGAGACGCGGAAATTAGCCGAGCTGATCTCGCCGATTGAGTTTTACCAGACGCAGATGGTTCCCGAAAACTACGGACAGGTCGTCGTGACGGGCAACGGCGAGAAGATCAATGCGATTTTCGTGCGGGCATATCTGGCGGCGGGGCGGGCGGTCGCGCGCACGCAGCCGCCCAAGCCCTATGCGGGCGGCTACACCGAAGTGCGAAAGACCGGCGTGCTGGACAGGATCGCCAAAGCCGACGTGGAAAGCCTGTATCCGAGCCTGATGCTGACGCATAAAATCGCGCCGCAAACCGACACGCTGGGCATTTTTCTGCCCGCCCTGCGCGACCTGACGACGCGCCGTCTGGAGGCCAAGCGCAAGGCCGCGACCGACCCCGACATTCATTATTGGGACGGATTGCAGGGTTCGTTCAAG
>JBBRNU010000560.1:0-3451 GCA_038230115.1 Chthonomonadales bacterium
CGGCGCGGCGCGTGCAGCAGGTTCGGCAGGCGATGGCCCTGGAAGGAGCGCCCGTCTTCGTGGCGGGCAACGACTACGAAACCTGCGCGCTCATGGCTTTTTACCTGCCCGACCGCCCCGAAACCCGCGACCTGTTCCTGCACATGCGCCTGACGATGTACGCCGCTTATGTGGACGACATGCCCAGGCTGCTCGGTCAAAACGCCGTTTTCGTCAACAACGGGCAGGCTGACGACGCCGACCTGCGGCAGGTCTTCACGCGCGTGGAGTGGGAGCCGCCGATACCGATCTGGCGCCGCCCCTACTCCGCCGCGCCCATCCGCACCCTCTACATCGCGCGCTGTTACGGCTACCGCCGCGCCACCAAGCTGGATTGGGCGAAAGGCGGCTAAAAGCCTATTGGGTCAGGAACATTTCTCCACCGCGAAGCCGCGTCTGACCGGTCAGGCGCAATCCACTCGTTCACTCGCTCTGCCAGCCCGCTCGCTCACTTCACGGTCAGCGTGGTCGAGGCGGAAGGACGCGCGGCCCGGCCCATCGTCGTCAGCATCCCGGTGGCCGTATACGTTCCGGGCGCAATAGTGACGTAATTTCCGGGCGGAAGTTTGAGAATGGAGGAATTATCAGCCGCCTCCCTCGCGGGCGTCACGAGGATGTCAATTGTGTAAACCAGGGACTTTCCAGGCGCAAGGGACTGCGACGTCACCATTTGCGTGAACATCATTCCCTGCGACGCGCGCCAGAGGATCGGACTGTCGCGCTTGCTCCCTTTCCGAAGCTCGACCTCGTAGCGCTGCCCGCTGGAGAAATTCAGCCGAACCGCTCGCTTCTGCGTATTCTTGGCCGTCAGAGTCAGGCGGATCGGCTCCCCGGTTGCATACGCCTTCTTGCTCGTCCGCAGCGTGACCGCCAGACTGATCCGCTCGACCGGCTGCGTGTCGTTCAAGCCCGGCTGCGCGCCGGTTTGCGCGCCCGTTACGGCAGGCTTGTCCCCAATCGGGGGCGTCTTCTCCTGCGCGCCCGCCCGCCCGCCTTCAAACCCGCCTAGCGTCAGCGCGGCCATTAGCGCCAGCGCTCCGATGTTTTTCCGAATGGGCATTCTCGTCTCCCAAATTCGCGCAATTGCGCGCCCGTTTCCAGACCGCCTGCTTGCCAGCCCGTTTCCCGGTGGGAAAGGAACTGGCGAGCAGGCCATTGCCTCTACTTGGGAATGGAAATCCCCATTTGCTTGTAGATGCCTTCGATCATGTTTTTGTCGTCCAGGCTGGGCTTGTGCTTCGGGTCAACCGCCAGCGCCTTGCGATACAGGGCGAGCGCCGCCCGGTACTGCACGCTCGGCGACAGCCCCTTGCCCCGATCCAGCATCACGGTATGCCCGTAGGTGTACGCCGACTCGACGTAGGCCTTTTTTACGCTGGCGTCTTTCGGGCTTTTTTTGTACTTGGCCTCCGCCGTCTGAAACGACTTGTCCAGCGGGACGAGGGCCGGATCAAGTTTCGGAGCCTGCTTGAGCGCCTGGTCGGTCGTCATGCTTCTGGCTCCGGCGAAGGGCGCGTTCGGAGCCTGCGCCGCCGCGCGGAGGGGCAGCAGAACAACCAGGGCCGCGAGCGGCAAAAGGGAAATTTTCATCGAAGTTCAATCCTTTCGGGTTAGAAATCGGGTTTGCATTCTTCTATGCGTCTGTCGAAACGTTGTCCAATTCAGCATACCTCAGATTTCGCGGCGCGGGTTCCTGTAATCCCGCCCGAAATACGGAAATGCGCCCTCGCCTTGCCGCGACGACTGACAATAACAAAGTCCCCATACGAATAAAAACGGCCAAAACGAAAGGAACGGCCTAATTATTCGCCCATTTTCTGGCAAATCTTAAAAGAAGTGAGGGAACTGAGGGGCGCGCTCGACCGCGCCGGGAGAAGCAGGACCAATGAAAAAAATGCAAGGATTGCAAAAATTGGCGTCGGGCGGATTTGCCGCGCTGCTGGCGCTGGGTCTGGCGTCCGGCGCGCACGCTTCCGACGTCGCCGGTCAGGTGTCGCTGCCGCGACGAGGCGCGGCTCGCGACGCCGTGATTATGCTCGAAGGCGGGCCGAAATCCTCGCCGCTCGCCAAAGCGATGGTAGACCAGCGGGACAAGGCGTTCGTGCCGCACGTTACGGTCGTGACGCAGGGAACCACCGTCGAGTTTCCCAATAACGACACGGTTTTCCACAATGTCTTCGCCTACTTCAACGCCAAAAAGTTCGATCTGGGCGTGTACCCGCGCGGCGCGTCGAAACGCCAGACGTTCGATAAGCCCGGCGTCGTGGCCCTGCTGTGCAACGTGCATTCCGAGATGAGCGCCTATATCGTGGTTGTGGACACGCCCTATACCGCGATTACCGACAGCCGGGGCCATTTCCTGCTGCGCGGCGTGCCGCCCGGAACCTACACGCTGCACGTCTGGCACGAGAGCGGCGCGCAATTGACTCAATCGTACACCGTTCCCCCTGGCGCAAGCGAGGTCGTCTTGACCCTCGCGCGCAAATAGGCCCGGCGATTTTTCTGATGAACCGCCAAATCTCTCGCTGGATTTTTCAACGGGATGGACTAGCCATGCGCTTCTCGCTGCGAACCCGCATTCTGCTGCTGATCGCCGGAACCCTGACCGGACTGGCCGCGCTCATCGTCGTCGCCATTACCCTGCTGGCCCGGCAGGAAATGAACCGAACGGTGCGGGCCGACGTGCGCGCGACGGGGGGCGTGCTGGCGCAGTTTTTGCGCGACCGGAGCGACAGCCTTCAGAATCAGTCCCGGCAAATCGCCCGTCAGCCCGTCCTCAAAGGCTACATTCAGGACACCGACCGCGCGACGCTAAAAGACCTCGCCGACGACTATCGCCAGGCGCTGCGCGCGGATGGCGTCGCGCTGACGGATCGGGACGGGCGGCTGCTCGGCGAAACCGGCGTGGACCCGGAAAACGCCGCCCCCTCCGACCGCGCCGGAGAGCCGGGCGTGGCGGCGGCGATGTCGGGAACGGCCTGGTCGGGCGTGGAAGCAAGGGGCGGCGCGCTGACGCTTTCCATTTCGGTTCCGATTACGATTGGCCCCGAAGTCTGGGGAACCCTGACGGCCTACAGCGCGATCAACGACGACCTGGCGCACAGCCTGAAAACGGCGCTGGCGTCGGGCAGCGACGTGGCTTTCGTGAGCGGCGGGCGCGTCGAGGGCGCGTCCCTTCCGCTGCCCCCGCGTTTGTCCGCGCCCCGCGCCGCGCCCCGGCTGGTCACGATCGAGGGCGCGCAGTATTTCGCTTTGTACGCGCCGCTCCCCGGCGCGGCCCCGGCGTCGGGCATGGGGTTCATCGTCCTGCGTCCCTAACATCTGGCGATGGCGACTTACACGCGCTTTCGGAACGCCCTGGGGCTGCTGTTCGCGCTCGCCCTGCTGCTCGCGCTGGGCGCGGGAACGGCCC
>JBBRNU010000561.1:0-3451 GCA_038230115.1 Chthonomonadales bacterium
AGTGTGTGAAGCGGCAGCGAACGGGAATGAATCCCCGTTCTGAAATGCTCAGCCCGCCTGCGCGGGCTGCAATGCCAGGCCGAAGAGCAGTGTGCATTGCTAACCAGCGAATAGGGACAAGACAGAGCGCGTAGGCAGCCCGCGCAGGCAGACGAGGCAGAGCGGATCGTTGGTCGAGGCTGTATTTAGCCCGCGCAGGCGGGCTAGCGTTTCAGGACGGGGATTCAATCCCGTCTGTCCCGTTCGCCACGTTTCATCGAAAGCAGCAAAACTATGGCACTGAAAAATTTGAAAACGCTGGGGCGGCGAATACGCCAGACCGCGCTTGCGCTTGCGCTGCTGGGAGCGATAGGGACGCCCGGTCGCGCGCAGCAGGGGCGCTTTATTGACTTGAACAAAGACGTCTGGATGGAACAAAAACTCGACGCGCAGGCTCCGCTCGATACCGTCTTTCGAGACGAGACCGGCAAGCCCGTGCATCTGGGCGATTATTTCAACAACGGCAAAAAGCCGGTCGTCCTGGTCATGCCGTTTTATCGCTGCGCCGGAACCTGCACCCTCATGCTCGACGGCATGGCCCGCAGTTTTCGCCGCATCACGACGCTGAAGCTGGGGCAGGACTTCGACGCCGTAACCATCAGCATCAATCCGAAAGAGGGCTTCGATCTGGCCGCCGCCAAAAAGAAGACCATGATCGAGTACCTCAATACCGAAAACCCGCGCCCCGGTCAGGAAAAGGGATGGCACTTCCTCGTCGGGCAGGAAGACCAAATCCGGCGGCTGGCGCAGGCGGTCGGCTATCGGTACGTCTACGACACCAAAACCGAGCAGTATTCGCACCCGTCCGGCCTGATGATCCTGACGCCGCAGGGCAAAACGTCGCAGTATCTCATCGGAACCAACTATCCGCCCACCGACATGCGGCTCGCCCTCGTGGACGCCTCGTCCAGCAAAATCGGCACGGTCATTGACAAGCTGCAGGTGTTCTGCACCTCGATTGACCCGATGACCGGCAAGCGCGGCATGGTCGTGATGCGTCTGCTTCAAGTGTCGGGAACCGCCACGTTCTTGATTTTGGGTTCGTCCATCCTGCTGATGCTGCGGGCCGAGCGACGCAAGAAAAATCTGTCGCCCGCCGGGGCCAACACGCCGACAACGCCGATTGCGGGCAGCGCCTGAGCCGCGAGGTCTTTCTACAATGCCGGTTAAAAACTTACCGATAACGCCCGTACAAGCCTCCACGTTCGCGCAGGACATGGACTTGCTGTTTTACGTTCTCGTCCTGCTGACGACCGTGTTTTCCCTGCTGGTCGGCGCAATGGTGATTGGTTTCGCCCTGCGCTATCAGCGCGGCAACCGCGTGGATCGCTCGAACCCGTCGTCGCACGACATCCGCCTGGAACTGACCTGGTCCATCATTCCGCTCGTGTTGGGCCTGGGCATTTTCGTCTGGGGCGCGAAATTGTTCGCCGAAGTGAAGCGACCGCCCGCCAACGCCAAAGAAGTGTATGTCATCGGCAAGCGGTGGATGTGGCACTTGCAGCACACGAACGGCATTCGCGAAAACAACGAGCTGCACATCCCCATCGGCGAACCCGTGAAACTGACGATGATTTCGCAGGACGTGATTCACGATTTCTTCGTCCCGGCCTTTCGCATCCATCAGGACGTGATCCCCGGCAAATACACGACGACCTGGTTTCAGCCGACGCGCGTGGGCAAGTACTATCTGTTCTGCTCGCAGTACTGCGGCACGAACCATTCGCAGATGATCGGCTGGATTTACGTGATGAGCCGCCCGGACTATGAGGCGTGGCTCAATTCCGGCGGGCAGGGCGCGACCTCGCAGCGGTCGCTGGCGCAGGAAGGGGCCGACTTGTATCAGCAGCAGGCCTGCGGAACCTGTCACGGCGCGGTGAATACGACGCGCGGGCCGTCGCTCGTCGGCATCTACGGCACGAAGCGCGCCCTGAGCAATGGAACCTACGCGGTCGCTGACGACGATTATCTGCGCCGCGCGCTCGTGAACCCGGACGCCGAGGTCAGTAAAGGCTGGCCGTCACTGATGCCCAACTACAGCAACCTGACGGAAGAACAGATACTCGCGCTCGTAGCCTACATGAAGGAATTGGGGGCGAACCCGAACGGTCTGGCCGCCAGCCCCGCCGCGTCCCCGGCTGGAAGTTCCGCCAGCGCGCAGAATGGCGCGTCTGGCAGCGCGGCCTCCAACGCTTCCGGCGGCGGGCAGGCCGGAACCTCAGCCAGCGCGCCCATAGGCGCGTCCGGCAAACCCGCCGCGCAGCGCGACTTGCCGACGACCAGCCGTGACAACACCTCGGTACAGGGAACAAAGTAAATGGCCGAACCAACTATCAAGCCGGGCGAACTTGGAAGCGGAATGCCTGGCGGACGCAAACCCAACTATCTGAACGTCAAGCATACCGTCGCCTCGTGGCTGCTCACCGGAGACCACAAGCGGATCGCGATCATGTACATGATTTCGATTTCGTTCATCTTCGCGCTCGGCAGCGCGGCGGCGGGCATGATTCGCATCGAGTTGACCTCGCCGCGCGGACACTTCCTGGAGTCCGAAACCTACAACAAGATGTTCTCCATGCATGGCATCTTGATGGTGTTCTTCTTCCTGGTTCCGTCCATTCCCGCCGTGCTGGGCAACTTCCTGGTTCCGCTCATGATCGGGGCGCGCGATCTGGCGTTCCCGCGTCTGAACCTGCTGAGCTGGTATCTCTACACGCTCGGCGGCATTTGCGCGGTTTCGGCCATGCTGTTCGGCGGCGTCGAGACCGGCTGGACGTTCTACACGCCCTATTCCAGCGTGTACAGCAACACCAACGTTGTCCTGACGGTCGTGGGCGTGTTTATCGCGGGGTTCTCTTCGATTGCGACGGGCATCAACTTCATCGTCACGATCCACCGGATGCGCGCTCCGGGCCTGACCTGGTTCCGCCTGCCGCTTTTCATCTGGGCGCACTACGCGACGAGCGTGATCATCGTGCTGGGAACGCCGGTCGTGGCGATTACCCTCCTGCTGGTCATCGCCGAGCGAGTTTTCCATATCGGCATTTTCAACCCGAATCTGGGCGGCGACCCGATTTTGTTCCAGCACCTGTTCTGGTTCTACTCGCACCCCGCCGTGTACATCATGATTTTGCCCGCGATGGGCGTCACGAGCGAACTCATCGCGTGCTTCTCGCGCAAGCGAATTTTCGGGTATAGTTTCATCGCGTTTTCCAGTATCGCGATTGCGGTTTTCGGCTTCTTCGTCTGGGGCCACCATATGTTCGTGACGAGTCAATCCATGTATACCGGCATGGTCTTCTCGGTCATCAGTTTTCTCGTGGCGGTTCCCTCCGCGATCAAGGTCTTCAACTGGGCCTGCACGATTTACAAAGGCCGGGTCTGGATCACGGCTCCGATGCTGTACGCGATG
>JBBRNU010000562.1:0-3451 GCA_038230115.1 Chthonomonadales bacterium
AGCAAGCGGTAAAGTGATTGGGCGGGGGGCGGTAGTAGGAGCGCGGCTTGCCGCGCCCTTCATTGCGATTAGACCGCCTTGCATCTCGATCAGGGAGGAGGGCGCGGCAAGCCGCGCCCCTACGGAAACTCTCCCGTCTCTGTTTATTGCCCTCTCTTCGTTCGTCGGGGAGGGGGACGCTTTTTGGGGCGCGGCGAACGGTCGCACTTTCGGCGGCGCTGACCCCGTCATTAAAAATAGGTCGTTTATCGGCTCCCTCCTGCCGATAATGAGAATGGCGCTTGCGCCCTGCGTTCCTCGTGCGCTCAAAGCTTGAAATCCCCGCTGCTGTTGTCCCGCCGAACCTGATGCCGTCGGGCGGACGACAGAGGAGGTCTTCCGGTTGCGCCCAATGTCCCTTTCCTGTCCATCTGCCCAACCTTCGCTGCATTTTCGACGTCCGCTTCCGCGCGCTTGCGGCGCGGCCCTCGCTTTGCTGTTCGCGGCGGCGATTGCACGCGCCGATGACACGCTGACGCTGGATTTGCCCCCCTCGCAGGCCGCGCTCGAAGCCCGCGCCGCGAATATGACCCGGCAGGCGCAGGCCGCGCACACGTCTACGCTGCCGCAGAAATATCGAACGCCCTCTTATTCGCGCACGAGCGGCGGACTGTCCCGTTTCGCAAGCCGGGGGCGGTTCCCGGCGCGCGGGCAGGCGGCGAGCGAGCGCGTGGTCGGGCGACTGGGGCAATTGCTGGCCGCCACGCCGATTCATCGCGGACGCAGCAGCCGAACGCCGCTCCTGACGACGGCTCCGACGGGGACGTATCTGGCGATTCAGGGCGAGGAAGGCGCGTGGTTAGGCGTGCTGATGGCCGATGGCTCGACCGGCTGGCTGCCCAGAACGAGCGCGCACATTCTGGATTATCAGGTTGTCTCGAACGGCGGGCCGACTGCGCCGACGGGAAGCGATTCCGGCGATATTTATCCGCGCAGCGCGACGCCGTACTTCAATGGCGACGCGCAGGCGCTGCTCAACGAGGCGTACAAATATCTGGGCGTGCGCTACGTATGGGGCGGGAATACGGCCAGCGGCATTGACTGCTCCGGGTTCGTCAAAAACGTTTTCGAGACGTGCGGGTATCGGCTGCCGCGTTTGGGGTCGGATCAAATGGCGTATGGGGTTCCGGTTCCCGTCGGGCAGCTGCAGGCCGGAGATCGGCTGTACTTCGGGCGGCGAACGGAGCGCGTCGGCGTCACGCACACCGGCCTTTATATCGGCAACGGCTATTTCATCCACTCGTCGTCCAGTCGGCACGGCGTCGCGGTCAGCCACCTGAGCGAGCCACTGTTCGCCCGCATTTACGTGTGCGCCCGCCGTTAGCCGGGGCCAGGAAGCCAGGCTTATAAAAGCCTTATTCTGAAAGCGCGCCTGCGCCGGGCCTAAAAAAAAACCGGCAGGGAGGCGAACAAGATCGCGCGCTTAGCTGTGCGTCCTCGCGGCCGCAAAAAAGTCCACCCCAAAAGGTTGTTGCGTTTGGGTTTGAACCACCGAGACACAGAGGCACAGAGAGGAGCTAAAGTCGAACACGCCAAAACCTCGCTGCGTCCTCAAAGGTGAAGAAACGTTTACCTGTTATACGTGTCCCGTCCGTGAGGACGGTTGGCGAAGCCTCCGTGCCGGGTCTTTTATAGGCCCGGCAACCCGGCTGAAGCGCGCCACAAAAACAAGAGTGCGGCGCGAACCATTGAAAAGTGGTTCGCGCCGCACTCTTGTTTTTATCGTCTCGAAATGCGCGCTGTCAGACTTGCCTGGGCGCAGGCGGCGTGTTTTCCGGCTGACCGGCGGCTTGCTGCTGCGCCTTTTGCTCGTCGTTTGCGGACGCTTTGCTTTCCTCGCCCTGCTGCGCGTTGGTCGAATCTACGTCGCGCGACATTTGCTTGTTGGCGGTCGCCGCAGTTTTATAGGCTTCGGTTTCCGCAGAAGAATAGGGAAGGCGCGTTCCCGGCGCGGTTTCCTCGTCGCTCATCGCAGGTCGCTTCCGCTGGTTGTCGTAGTCGTTGTCGTTCGACTCGCGGGCGGCGCGATGTCGGAATAGCGCGAAGCGTAGGACGGCGCGACATACGAGGGCGTGTTATAGCCGGAGTAGGCGACCGAGCCGCCCTGAAGAACCTGCTGCACGCGCGCCTCGTCGCCCGTATGCGCCGCAACCGCGACGACGATGCCGCCCTCGTTCAGGCCGCGCTCATAGTAGGGCGCGACATCTTCCGCAACGCCCGCGCTGGTCAGCCAGCCGAGCGCGCTGCCGACCAATCCGCCCGCGCCCGCGCCCGCCAGCATCGCCGCGAGCGGCCCCGCCGCCAGCAGCCCGACGCCGGGAATCGTGACCGAGCCGACCGCCAGCAGACCTGCCAGCACCGCGCCAACCGTGCCGCCGACTGCCGCGCCCGTGCCAACGCCTTCCAGCGTCCGAGCGTGCGCTTCGTGGGCGAAATCAGAGGCCGCGTTGCGGTCTTTCATAATGATGCTGATTTCGTTCTGCTGGTATCCGATCTGGTGCAGCTGCGCGACGGCGTTCTCCGCTACGCTCTCGCTGTCAAATAATCCGGTAATCAAGTTAGCCATGCATCTGTCTCCTTCGTCGAAACCGTCGCCTCTAGGCGCAGTTTCGACAGGTTTTGCGAACGTCAATGTAGCTGGTAAAGGGCCAAGTCTACGCAACGAGACGCGGCAGGCAATTCCAATGTTCCGGTCTTTACCAAATTTACCGAGCGACCTTCAGGACAAATTTCCTGCGATCTCCAATGGTTCAGCCCAGCGCCTGCGCGGTCATCGCGAGAACGAGCAGGGCGCGCAGACTCCAGGCGAGGGTTCGCAGCCAGTTCGTGGCGACGAGCGCGCGGTGGGCGTCGGGGTCGTAGCCGCCGCCCAAAAGGTTGTGCCGGGGAACTTGCAGGAGGAAGGTCGAGAGCCAGACGCCGCCGACCAGAGCCAGACCGAGATAAGCTTGCCAGGCCGCGACATAGGCGGGCGGATGCGCGGCCAGCAGCCCCGCCGTCAGCAACTCCAGGAGCATCGGCGGCATGACCAGGAGCGTCGTCCGCTGCGCGTGCGCGCTTTGATACGCGGCGTAATCCTCCGTTCCGACGCGCCCGAAGAGGGGATAATGCACGACCTGGACGAACCAGATCAGCCCGGTCATGAACAGCGTTGCGGCCAGATGGAGCAGGAAAATGGGCGTTTGGGGCAGGGATGGGAGCATAGAGAGCATGAAACGGTTCCTTGGTTCTCGATTTTGGCGTTTATCTCAAGTACGCGCGGGCTGGCGTCGCTGCAACGAGAAGAAGGCAACTGGCGGGAAATTTTCGACGGACTGGGTTGAATTCGGGGAACCTTTACAATACTCAAATCGTTAATATTTAACGAGGAAAGTATTTTTGCATTATGTCAGCCATGAGCGGACGACGATGA
>JBBRNU010000563.1:0-3447 GCA_038230115.1 Chthonomonadales bacterium
ACGGCTGCGGTTCATGATGACCTCGGCTACGCAGTCCAACAGCGGCGCGTCGGCCTATCTGGGGTTCCTGTATGCGTTCGCGGGCAAGCCGCCGGTTCTTACCGCCGCGAATCTGGCTGACCCGCAGGTTCAGGCCAAAGTGAAGCGCCTGTTCGGGCAGGTGAACCGCTCGGCGGGCAGTTCCGGCTGGCTGAAAGACCTGTTCCTGCAAAAGTATGACGCTTACGACGCGATGGTGAACTACGAGGCGGTTATCATTGACGCCAACCGGGAACTGGTCGCGCAGGGCAAAGAGCCGCTGTATGTCGTGTACCCGTCCGACGGCCTGGCAATCGCGGACTCGCCGCTCGGTTACGTGGAACGCGGCGACCCGGCGAAAGCGAAACTGTTCCAGCAGCTGCAAACCTACCTCCTCGCGCCCGCCACGCAGCAGGAAATCATGAAATTGGGACGGCGGGTCGGGCCGGTCGGCGAAGAGTTGAAGAACGCCGATAAGGCCGTTTTCAACCCCGATTGGGGCGTCAACGTCAGCCAGTTTTTCAACCAGATTCGCTACCCCAAACCCGACGTGATGCGTCTGGCGCTGGATTTGTACCAGACCGCGCTTCGCAAACCGTCCTACACGGTGTACTGCCTGGACTTTTCCGGCAGTATGCGCGGCGAGCGGGAAGAGCGGCTCAAAACGGCGATGCGCCTGATTCTGGATCAGCAACAGGCGCGGCAAAGTCTCTTGCAGGCCGCGCCCGGCGACGTCAGCGTCGTCATCACGTTCAGCAGCGGCATCCTGCAGGAGTGGACGGTGCGCGGCAGCGACCCGAAAGCGCTGTCGGATTTATGGGCCAGCGTCAATGCCAGCGCGCCGGACGGCGGCACGGATATTTATACGCCCGTCATGCGCGCTCTCGACCTGATCGAGCAGCAGCCCAATCTCGAAAAATGGTTCCCCGCCGTGATTTTGCTGACGGACGGCGAGTCCAACGAGGGCAAAACGATGGCGGATTTGCAGGCGTATCTGGGCGGGCGGAAGCATGAAATTCCGGTTTACGCAATCGCGCTGGGCGAGGCGTCCGAAGAGCAATTGCAAAACATCGCGAGCGCCACGTCGGGCCGCGTTTTCGACGGCAAGGCGGATTTGACGCGCGCCTTTCGCGAAGTCAAGGGGTACAACTGATGCTGCGGCAGACTTCGCCCAATAAAAGTCGAAGTCGAAGGCGCGGCGCGCAAAATGCCGGGCCGAACGCCGCCAAACGTCGCGAAAACGCTTCCGACCTGATACCGGGGCTGGTCGCGGCCATCGCGTTTCTGGCGATGGGCTGGCTGTTCGGCCTGTCCTGGCTGTGGCTGGGTTTGAATGTCCTGCTTTCTGCGGGCGTTTATCTGGGAGCGCGCCTGCTTCTCTCGTCGGAACCCGCTCCCGAAGCGCCCCCGCTAACGACGCCCGAAGTTCTGCAAGCCGTCCGCGACCTGATCCCGCGCCTGCGCGACCGGCAGGCGCAGCAGCAATTGACCGCGTTGTGCGACCGCGCCGACGCCCTCCTGCGCTACGGCGCGGCGCACCCTGAACGGGGCGGCGAAAGCGTGTTTATGGTGCGGCAGTTTTTGGAATTGACGCAGAGCGGCGTGGAACTGGCTATCGAATCGTCGTATCTGCCCGCGAACGGGGCGAGCGAGTCGCGCGCCCGCCTGCACACGCTGCTCGACAGCGTGCTGAACCGCTTCACGACCCTGCACGAGCGGCTGCTGGCCGAAGACGACGCCGCGCTCGCGACGGAATTGAAGACGCTGACGACCACGCTGGAAGAGCTGGACAAAATTTATTTGACGGCGGGAGGAGACCTCCAATGAGACAGCGCGCCGGGTTGCTGCTGCTGGTCGCGGTCGTGGTCGTGGTCGCCGTTTTGTCACGCTGCGGGCGCGGGCCGTCCGTCCCGGCAACCGGCCCGAACGGGGCGACGACGGGGCCGAGCGGAACGAATTCAGCCAATGCGAATGGCGGCGCGCAGGCGGTCACGCTGCGAGGGTTTGTGGGCGGCGAAAAGATCAACTTCCTGCGTGACCCCGATGTCGTGAAAATCCTGCGCGAGCGCTACGGCCTGGACGTCAATTTCGACCGGCGCGGGTCGCTGGAAATGGTCGAGCAGCCGCTGCCCGCCGGACAGGATTTCCTGTGGCCGTCCAGCCAGGTGGCGCTGGAACTGTTCAAGGAATCGAAGCGTCCGTTCCTCCAGGCCGACATCATTTTCAACTCGCCGATTATCCTCTACTCGTGGGCCAGCGTGACCGAGGCGCTCATCAAGCAGGGCGTCGTGCGAAAAGTTCGGGACGCCTACTATGTCGTGGATTTTCCGAAACTGGTCAAGCTCGTCAACGCCAACACGTCGTGGAGCGCGGTCGGCCTGAGCCAGCTGTACGGGCCGGTCACGATTTACTCGACCGACCCAACCGTCAGCAATTCCGGCAATATGTTCGCGGGCCTGCTCGCCAACATCCTGAACGGCGGGCAGGTCGCCAACGACGCGACGATTGGGAAAGTTCTGCCGACGGTAAAAGCGTTTTTCGACCGGCAGGGCTTTATGGAACAGAGTTCCGACGTGATTTTCCAGCAGTTTTTGAACAAGGGAATCGGCGACAAACCTATTATTGTGGGCTATGAGTCGCAGCTGCTGGAATACAGCGTCACGCAGCCGCAAGCCCTGACGCAGCGGCGTGAGGCCGTGCGGATGCTGTACCCGAAGCCGACAGTCTGGAGCAGCCATCCGCTGATCGCCCTAACGGAAAACGGCAAGCGGTTGAGCGCGGCCTTGCAGGACAAGGACATTCAGCGGCTGGCGTGGCAGCGGCACGGGTTTCGCTCGGTTTCCGGGGCCGACAACAGCGCGAAAGCGTTTCCCATTGAGGGCTTGCCGGAAACCATCGAGAACGTCATTCCGATGCCCGCGCCGCGCGTCATGAAGCGCATTCTGGCGACGCTGGGCGGCAAATAGAAAACCAAACGCGCGGGAAGAGGGCGAAAGGCGAACCGATGCAGGCGCATAACAGCCGGGAAGCGATGATCTGGCGCATGGATGCGGCGGGCGTCACGAGCGCGCCGGATTGGCTGGCCGTCGAGGAGCCGCTGGAAATTCGATTGGCCTGTACGCGCGATGGCAGGCGCGAACAAAAAACCCTCTCGATTACGATGCGAACGCCCGGCGACGACTTCGATCTGGCGGTCGGCTTTCTGCTTGGCGAGGGCGTCATTCGCTCGTGCGAAGCCATCGCTGACCTGCGCGCCTGCGGGCGTCCGGCCCCCGGCTCCGAACTTCGCAATGTCGTGCGCGTGGAACTGAAGCCCGACGTCGGGGTGGACTGGAAGCGGCTGGAGCGGCATTTCTACACCACGTCGAGCTGCGGCGTGTGCGGCAAAACGTCGCTGGAGGCATTGGAAGTCGCGGGCTGCCCGGTGTC
>JBBRNU010000564.1:0-3438 GCA_038230115.1 Chthonomonadales bacterium
ACGCGCATCTGCTGCACTCGTCGGCGGCCTGCCGCTACCCGGTTTTCGTTGGCGGCGGCAACTATTCCGGGTACGCGCCCGCCTTTCTCAAAACGCCGATCCTGCGCCATTACATCGAAGACGTCCTGCCGGAAGAATTGAACGCCATTGGCGACGCGCTGAGCGTCCTCGCAAAGAGCGACGGAAGGGAAGCCCCGTTCTGAAAGGCGGCGAACGGGATTGAAACCCCGTTCTGAAAGGCGTAGCCCGCCTGCGCGGGCTAAAGACGCGCCTCGATTTATCTGTCGGCGCGGGCTTAACGCGCGCTTTGTCTCGCCGCTTCCATAACCTGAAAAACGTGTTGGCGGATCGGCATTGCAGGCCATGCAGGGGGGCTGTGCATTTCAGGACGGGGATTTATTCCCGTGCGTCCGCCTGCTTTGCCGATGGACGATCCGGCGAGTATCAGGTATATCATAAATGCAACCGGAGAGGCAATGATGAGTTTTACAATCGAGTTGCCAGAAGAATTGGCGTCTCAACTGACTGCGCTTTTACCGGAAGTGGAACGCAGACGTTTCGCGGTATCCGCGATTGCCGAGGCGCTGAAGGCGCGACAGCGAGCGGGCCACGCCCGACTTGCCGCCGTCCTGCTTGCGGAGTTGAACCCGGCGAGCGAACCGGAGCGCGAAGCCGCCGAGTGCATCGCTGCTGTCGAAGAAGGATTGGAGGATGTAGACGCGGGACGCGCTCTGCTATCCTTTGAGAAAGTTCGCCGCCAATGGGAGGCGGAGAGAACCGCGCGACGGGCCTTCGGCAACGTATGAGCGCTGAAAATTCAAATTCAGACGAACCGATCTCCTATGTCTTACGTTTGCGCGAACGCGCTGTGCGAGACATCAACGCTGCTTACGTCTGTTTCGCAGAGATGGTATCGGAAGCAGTTGCAGACGAATGGCGAGATGGCCTGACTGAGACGCTGGCAGGTCTTGCCTCGCTTCCGCGCCGTTGCCCGCTTGCTCCTGAACGCTTTCAGCGCGAGGTGCGCCAACTTCTTTACCGACGCCCTGGAAGTCAGGTGGCTTACCGCGTTCTTTTTACGATAACTGGTAAACAGGCGCAATCGCCCGACGCGCCTACCATAATAATTCTACACGTTCGCCCCGCCTTAGCCCGCCCGGTCACGCGAACGCAGGCGCGCGAAATTGATACGGAGAAGTGGGTATACCGCGCAGTGAAGCATTGCGGCGGACGTTGAACTGTCCGGTAACCATAGGCGCGTTGCAGCCGTCCAAATCGCGCCAGCGGCTTCCGTCGTTGGAAAGATCAAGGAGGCCAGGATGACAAACAACCAACGTTTCGGCGCGGAGCTTGCCGTATTGCTCACGCTTGGCGCGACCATGTGGGCGAAAGCGGGGCCGCAGGAGGCAGGCAAGCCAAAAGCGCTGGACACGCTGACGGTACGACGCATCGAGGTCGTAGACGCGGACGACGGAAACCGAACGGTTTTTAACGGCAAGGAGATACAGATACTGGATCACAATGGCAGAGTGCGCGCCCAATTCGGACTGGAAGGCGGCGACAACAACACCATGCTGCGGCTGTACGACAACCGGAACGTCGAGCGTGCCGCCCTGACTTCCTCGTTCCGGTTTGCAGCGCCCAGTGACGTGCGATGAGGGGCGGCGTTGACCCTTAAGGGCGCTGAGGGAACGGCAATCCTCTCCATGCCTGAGAATAAGGAAAGCGTGGAAGGAACGGGTTTGCGGGAGGGCGAACGATGTACACGGAACTGAGCGGCAAGGTCGTGGTTATCAGCGGGGCGGGCGGCGGATTGGGACTGGCCGTCGCGCGGCGGTTTCATGCCGAAGGCGGACGGATGGTTCTGATAGACCGCAGTCTGGAAGCGCTACGGACGACCTGCGCCGCGATTGGTCTGGCCGAAGCCGACGCCCTTCTCAGCGTGACCGACCTGACACATCCCGATGCGGTCACGCAGGCCGTGCAGAACGCGGTCGCGCGGTTCGGCGGCATAGACATTCTCGCCAACATCGCGGGTGCGTTCGTGTTCAGCGGGCCGACCTATCAGGCCGACCCGGACGATCTGGACAAGATGCTGACCATCAACGTCAAGACGGTTTTCCTGCTGAGCGCGGCCATCGCCAGAATCATGGTGGAAAAAGCGACGCCGGGACGCATCATCAACGTGGGCGCGAGTGCCGCGCTGGAAGGGCAGGCGGGGCTGGCGGCATACAGCGCGAGTAAAGCCGCCCTGCTCCGCCTGACCGAAAGCATGGCGGCGGAACTGCGCGAACAGAAAATCACGGTCAACGCCATTCTGCCGAGTACGATTGATACGCCCGCCAATCGCAAGGCGATGCCCGACGCCGACGCCGGCAAGTGGGTGACGCCTGACTCGCTGGCCGACGTGATTGCGTTTTTGGCGTCCGATGCGGCCCGCGACATCAGCGGGGCTTCGATCCCCGTGTATGGGCGCGCATGATTCTGCCGGGCCGCTTCGCCGCGTTCGCGCCGCTGATTTTCGCCCTGCCCGACGGCCCGCTCGCCAGAACCGATTTGATGCAGCCGCAATTTCGTTTGCACCACGAACCGACGCGGGCCGGGCTGCTGGAAATCTATTACGCGCCGCTCGACGTCGTGAATACCGAGGCGAAGATCGTCCTGATCGGCATCGCGCCGGGTTTCGCCCCGATGCGGCTTGCCTACCGGTCGGCGCGGCGGGATTTGCACGACGGATTAGCGCCTGAGGAAGTTTTGGCCCGCGCCAAGCGCGCCGCGTCGTGGGTCGGGCAGACGCGAACCAACCTCGTCGCGATGCTGGACGCGCTGGGTCTGCCGTCTATGCTCGACGCACCTTCGGGATGGTCGCTTTTCAACACGCACGCGCATCTGCTGCACTCGTCGGCGGCCTGCCGCTACCCGGTTTTCGTTGGCGGCGGCAACTATTCCGGGTACGCGCCCGCCTTTCTCAAAACGCCGATCCTGCGCCATTACATCGAAAACGTCCTGCCGGAAGAATTGAACGCCATTGGCGGCGCGCTGATCGTTTTGCTGGGCCGCAGCGTGGCGGACGCGATTGAAACCCTGCTGCCCGACGTGCTGCAGGCGAAGGGCCGAACCGTCCTGCGCCTGCCGCATCCCTCCGCCGGGCCGGGGCAGGCGCAACGCCAGCAAATGTTCGCGGCCCGCCTGCCGGAACTGCACGCGGCGGTTGCGGCATGGCACAGGGCAGAGAACGGGATTGAAACCCCGTTCTGAAACGCTAGCCCGCCTGCGCGGGCTAAAGACTCAACCGCGCGCAGGCTTGCGCGGGCTAACGGCGCGCTCGCCCTCGTTTGCCTGCGCGGGTTGAACCCGCGCTCTGGCGTTCGGCATTGGCATTGCAGGCCACGAAGGGGGTCTGTGCAGTTCAGAACGGGGTTTCAATCCCGTTCGACG
>JBBRNU010000565.1:0-3428 GCA_038230115.1 Chthonomonadales bacterium
GCAGGCGCAAAGAGACGTTATGCCCGCGTCGCCTTATACGACCGACGCCGAAGCCGTCGTCGGCATGGACGCCGAGTCCGCCCGCGAAATCACGGCTCGCTTGAACCGAGACTTGAACCGGGAGATGGAACCCGGCGAAACTTTAGGCGCGGTCGGCGCGCTGATGGAAAGCGGGTTGAGCGACACTCCGTCGTCGCATTTGTTCGCCAATCTCGCCGGCCCCGCCGAAAACGGAAACGATCTGCGGACGATCGCGCCGCCCGCTTCCGCGCCGCCTGCCGTATGGGAACCGGAAGCGCTTTATGGCTCTTTCACTTCAGAACGCGCAAACGCGCAAGGTACGGACGACCGCTCTGCGACAGGCGGCGCGGCGTCTGCTGGAAATCGAGGGGCTGGCCCGCGCGGAAATTAGCGTTCTGCTGACCGACGACGCGACCATTCACGACCTGAACCGTCGGTATCGCGGGTACGACAAGCCGACCGACGTGCTTTCGTTCGCGCAGCAGGAAATGCTGGACGATGCGCCGCCGATGCCCGCCCTGCCCGGTCAGCCCGCTGCGCTGGGCGACATTGTGATTTCTGTAGACACCGCCGCGCGACAGGCCGAAACGCACGGCATTGCGCTGGAAACGGAACTCGCCCTGCTGACCGTGCATGGCCTGCTGCACCTGTTGGGATACGAGGATGAAACCGAAAATGGAGCCGAGCGAATGCGCGTCCGCGAGCGCGAAATCCTCGGCGTCGCGCTCGTATGATTTTCGCTTGCCGCGCCAGAACGGGAATAAATCCCCGTTCTGAAATGCACAGCCCGCCTGCGCGGGCTAAAGACTCAATAGGCGCAGGCTTGTGCGGGCTAAAGGCGGATTTCCTGCGCGGGCTGAAGACGCGCTCTGGCTCGCTGCCTCCGCACTCTGAAAACGTATTGTGCGGAGCGGCCTTGTGCATTGCAGGCCACGCAGGTGGTCTGTGCATTTCAGAACGGGGATTCATTCCCGTTCGTCCGGTCTGTGCGTGAACGGGGGCAAGGTGCGGCTTAATCGCAAAAACGGGTATTCCGGGTTCAAATACGCGCAGGAAGGCGTGCTGCACTGCTTCCGCACGCAGCCGCACATGCGATTCCATTTCTATACTCTCGCCGCCGTGCTGCTGTCGGGCCTGCTGCTGAACCTGGACAACCGGGATATGCTCACGCTCGTGTTCGCAATCACGCTCGTCATCGTGGCCGAGATGTTCAACACGGCGATTGAAGCCGTCGTGGACATGGTGACGGAACATTACAATCCCGTCGCGAAACTGGCGAAAGACGTGGCGGCGGGAGCCGTCCTGCTGGCCGCGATGAACGCCGTTATTGCGGGCGTGTTGATTTTCTTCGGGCAAAAGAAACTGCTGCAAATTCAGGATCGAATGCAGCAGAATTTCACGCCCGACGTCACGCAGATCGTTATTGTCGGGCTGGTGCTGCTGACGCTGCTCGTCATTATCTCGAAACTCATCAGTAACACCGGGTCGCCCTGGCATGGCGGGATCATCAGCGGGCATAGCGCCGTTGGGTTCCTGCTGGCGATGACGATCCTTTTCACGGCCAAAAACGTGGTGATCGCTTTCATGGCGATCCTGCTGGCCGTACTCGTCGCGCAAAGCCGCGTGGAGGCGGGAGTGCATTCCGTCCAGGAAGTCGTCCTGGGGGCAGTCCTCGCCATATTGCTGACTTCGCTGTTGTATTGGGTCGTGCCGGAAATCCGCAAAATGACCAGCGGGCATTCGGCGCGGCAGGCAAGTCGGCCCGCCGCTTCGGAACGGGAAGGAAACGCGCGCCGGTCGCAAATTTCCGACCGAAACCGAAGCCAGGTTCGCTTTCCGGCCCGGATGCCAGCTCGCATCTCGGTCTGGGACGCCGACCGAAAACGGCGGGGAAACCACGTCGCGCGCGTCGAGGGAGCAGCCTTTCTTGCGTAGCCAAAAACGAAAAAGACCTTTACAACCGGCGCGTTTCGCCCGACCTGAGCGTCCCGAAAAGGACAGCGATGGGCAACCGGGGCGTGCGCGCCTGAGAAACTGCCGCTTCGACCCGGCCCGACCCGTGACGGACGGGGCCGCTCGCCCAGGCGCGGCGTCCGGTTCCGCGCGCACGCTGCCCGAAATTCCCGCGTCTCCGGTTTCACGCCTGGCCCTGCCGCTCGTCCTGTCGCTGACTGCCGTCGTCCTGGCGGGCTGGGGACGACTGTTTCAACCCGCTGCCAGTCCGACCGACCCTTCCGCCGCGTCCCCCGCGCTCGCTTTGAGCCAACTTGCGCCGGTTTATGTTTTTCATCCGGGCCGGTTCGCGTTCGTACTCGCCCTGGTCGTCGCGCTGATCGTTCTCACCGCCTACCTGAAAAGCGCCGAATTCGCCCTGATTACGGTTCGCAAGCCACGCATTCGGCAGCTGGTCGAGGAGGGTAATCGTCGCGCGCAGACCGTCGAGCGCTTGCTGTCGCAGCCCGCGCGTCTGGCGGCGACTACCCAAACCGGAGTCACGCTCGCGGCTACCCTCGCCGCGTCGGTCGCTGCGACCGGGTGGGGGCTGCCCCTCGCCGCCTGGCTGAACGCCCGCAGCGGCAGGCTCGCCCCGATCGCCGATTCGCTCGCCCTCCTTATGGTGGTTTTGTCCATCGCCGCAATCACCCTCGTGATCGGGGAAATCGCGCCGCGCAGTCTGGCTCTCCCGCGTTCGGAACGGTTCGCTCTGCACGCCGCCCGACCCTTGCTGCTGCTGCAAACGCTGCTGTCGCCCCTGGTCGCCGCGCTGACGTTTCTGGCGCAAGGCGTGGTGCGTCCGTTCGGCGGCGTGGCGAGTTTCATCACCCCCGCCGTGAACGAGGAAGAACTGAAGCTGATGGTCGAGGCGAGCGAGGAACAGGGCGTCCTGGAAGCCGAAGCGACCGAAATGATCAACTCCGTCCTCAGTTTCGGCGACATCGTGGTGCGAAAGGCCATGACGCCCCGCATTGATATGAGCGCGCTGGACGCCGCCACCTGCCTGCCCGATTTGGTGCGCTGCATCCGCGAGTCGGGCCATTCGCGCATTCCGGTTTTCGAGGGTGATCTGGACAACATCGTCGGCATCGTTCACGCCAAAGACCTGCTGGAACTCCTGGCCGATCCCGCCCTGCGCCACACGAAAATTCGTGACGTGATGCGCGCCCCTTACTTCATTCCCGAAACCAAAAAGGTGGACGAACTGTTATCGGAGTTCCGGCGTAGTAAACAGCAGTTGGCAATCGTTCGCGACGAGTACGGCGTCACGGCGGGCCTGATCACGATCGAGGATTTGCTGGAAGAGATCGTGGGGGACATTCAGGACGAATACGATGTCGAAGAAACGCTCATTCAAGCCCTCGACGCCTCGACCGCCCTCGTGGATGGCCGCATGGCCTTAGGCGATGTCA
>JBBRNU010000566.1:0-3419 GCA_038230115.1 Chthonomonadales bacterium
CCAGCGTGGACACGAACATTCAATATGGCGGCAAGACCATTTCCACGCAGTCCATTTCGACGACGCTGAAGTACAAAAAACCCAACCGTCTTGCGCTCGTCATCACGACGCCGCAGGGCAGCCGCTCGGTTTACAGCGACGGGACGAATTTCCTCGTCTACAACGGCCTGGACAACCAATATACGCGCGTCCCGACCGCCGCCACGCTGCCCGCCATGCTGCCCCTGCTGTTTTCGCGGGCTGGAGTGGTCGCCGGTCTCGACCCCCTGTATTTTCTCAGCCAGTCCACGCTGCCCAAAGAATTGACGGGGCTGCAAAGCAAGTCCGGCGCGCTGAACGGACATCCGGTATTCCTCGTTACCGGCGTCACCCAATCGGGCGCGCATTCCGTCAAATTGACGCGCGGCAGGACGATGACAATTCCCGCGACGACGCGCTATTGGACGTGGTGGCTCGACAAGGACACCTATCTGATCCGCCGCCTGGAAGCGCGCACGCCCAACGTGAAAGTCAACGCTCGCGCCAACGACAAAGGCAAAGTGGTGGTACGGCAATTGTCCGTGACGAACCTGCTCCGCCACAACATCTCGGATTTCAAGGCCAACAGCGCGCCCGCCGACAGCGCCTTCGCGTTCGCGCTGCCCGCCGGGGCGACGGAAAAGCGCAGCGTGGCCGACCTGCTGAAAAACGGTAAGTAATCGCCTTTCGTAAAACGTTAGCCGCGTTAGCCGGGCCTATAAAAGACCCGGCGCAGGCGCGCGCCCAGAATAAGGCTTTCATAGCCCCGGCTAACGCTCGCCTCCAACCGAACCTGACCTATCCGCAGACGCGGCGTTGTGGCGCGTGTCCGCAGGAGTTTTCCTATGGTCGGCATTATTGTTGCGGCCCTCGTCGCCGCCTTTGTGACCGCTTTCGCCACGCCCTACGTGCGCGCCTGGTCGGAAAAAATGGGGGCGATTGACCAGCCGGAAGCGCGCCGGGTCAACAAAGCGCCGATCCCGCGCGCGGGCGGGATCGCGATCCTGCTTGGCTTCGTGGTCGCGCTGGTTCTGACCGTGACCGTGCGGCAGTTCTCGCGGGCCGGGCAGCACACCTGGTCGCCGCAGGTCGCAGGCGTCCTGACCGCAACGGCGTTTGTGGCGATTGTGGGGCTGGTGGACGATTTTCGCAATCTGGCCGCGAAGTGGCAGGCGCTGGCGATCATCGGGGCGGCGTTGATTTTGGTGGCGTTCGGCGTCCGTATCGAGGGCATCACCAACCCGCTCGGCGGCGCGGTCGGCCCGCATTACGACCCCGGCGTGAACTGGCACGCGCTCGGTTACGGCGTGTCGGTCGTCCTCACCGTCATCTGGGTATTCGTCGTCACCAAAACCGTGGACGCGATTGACGGCGTGGACGGGCTGGCGTCGGGCGTGTGCGCGATTTCCGCAACGGCGCTGGCATTGATGGCCGTCCAACTGCACACGCCGGAAGGCCCCACCCTGGCGCTCATGGCCTCGTCGGTCGCGGGCGCGTGTCTGGGCTTCCTGCGCCACAATTACCACCCGGCCAAAATCATCATGGGGACTATCGGAGCCTGGACGCTGGGATTGGTTCTGGCCGCCGTCTCGATCCTGGGCGCGTTCAAATTCGCCGCCGCCGTTTCGGTCGTGGTTCCCGTGCTGGTGTTAGGCGTGCCGATTTTCGACTACATGCACGTTTTGACCCGTCGCCTGCTCGACCGCGCGCCGCTGACGGCTGCCGACAAACGTCACCTGCATCACCGGCTGCTAGACCGGGGCTGGAACACCAAGCAGGTCGTCTGGTTCATTTACAGCGTCGCCATCGTCCTGTGCGTGACCGCCCTCGCCCTGTTCCACGCCGGACGCGCCACGCATTAGGCTTGCGTTGCTGGAGAACGGGAATGAATCCCCGTTCTGAAATGCGCAGCCCGCCTGCGCGGGCTAGAAGCGTGCTTTCCCTCGTTTGCCTGCGCGGGCTGAAAACGTGTTGGCGGAGCGGCATTTCAGGCCACGTAGGTGGTCTGTGCATTTCAGAACGGGGATTCATTCCCGTTCTCCGCCTGTGCGCCAGACCAGCAGGCCGTAACGACAAATTGGATCGTAGCAAGTCGAAATTGTCCTTGAACGCTGCCCAGAAAGTTGCGCTATGTCCTCGTCTGCCGCCCGCGTCCTATGCGTGTTTGGAACCCGACCGGACGCCGTGAAAATGGCTCCGGTCGTGCTGCAACTGCGCCGCTATCCGCAGGAATTCGCCGTGCGCGTCGTCGTGACCGGGCAGCACCGCGAGCAGCTCGATCAAGTCCTGCGCGTGTTTGCGATTCAGCCCGACCACGATCTTGCCATCATGCAGCACGGGCAGACGCTCACCCAAATCACGACGCGCGCGCTGGAGGGATTGGACGCCGATTTGCGCGCCCATCCCGCCGACCTGTGTCTGGCGCAGGGCGATACCACGACAACGTTTGTGGCGGGGCTGACCGCGTTTTACCACCGGGTTCCGTTCGGCCACGTCGAGGCGGGCCTGCGAACCGGCAATCCCTACGACCCGTTTCCCGAAGAGATGAACCGGCGGTTGGCCGCCGCGCTCGCGACCTGGCACTTCGCTCCGACCGCGCAGGCCCAAAGCAATCTGCTGGCCGAGGGCATCCGGGCCGATTCGATTTACGTGACCGGCAACACCAGCATTGACGCTCTGCGCCTGGTCGCCGCGCGTCCGGTCGCTGCGGAAGACCCGGCCCTGGAGTCTCTTTTGCAGGACGCGCGCCGTCTCATTCTCGTGACCGCCCACCGGCGCGAAAACTGGGGACAGCCGCTGGCCGACGTCGCAGTAGCTCTCGCCCGGCTTGCGGCGGAGTTTCCCGACTGTCGGATCGTCGTCGCGCTGCACAAAAACCCGGTTGTGCGCGAGCCGCTGCAAGCCGCCCTGCAGACCATACCGAATATCGCGCTGATCGAGCCGCCGGATTACGCGCCGTTCGTCAAGCTGATGCAGCGGGCCGCATTGATTTTGACCGACAGCGGCGGCGTGCAGGAAGAAGCGCCCACGCTGGGCGTCCCGATCCTGGTGCTTCGCCAGACGACCGAGCGCCCGGAAGGCGTGACAGCAGGAACCGCCAGGTTGATTGGAACCGAAACCGAAACCATCGTTCGGGAAGCGCGGCGTCTGCTGACCGACCCCGCCGCGCACGCGCAGATGGCCCGCGCCACAAATCCCTACGGCGACGGCAGCGCGGCGGAGCGTATCGTGGAAGTCCTGCGCCGCCGCTGAATTCTGACAACGCGCCTTGCAAGAAATGTTCGCGCCGATGGGAAAGGCGTTGCACCTAACCCCCCGGCCCCCTTCCCCGGTGGGGAAGGGGGTGACTGAACCTCAAATTTGCGGGTTAAGCGTAAGGGCGGAGAGTTCGCGGCGTTGGC
>JBBRNU010000567.1:0-3412 GCA_038230115.1 Chthonomonadales bacterium
CTATTGGATAAGGCTCCGGCAGCGCGGCTTCCTGAAAGTAGGGCGCGCGGCTGTGGAGCGCGGGCTGAGTCGCGGTGCAAAGCACGACGCTGACGCCGAAGCGCTCCACCAGGATTCGCAGGCCGTCCGTCAAAGGAACGAGCAAATGAGGCGGCAATGTCTGCACTTCGTCGAGAATGATAACCGAGCGCGCGATGTTATGCAATTTGCGGCAGCGTGAGGTTTTGTTGGCGAACAGACTTTCAAACAACTGCACGGTCGTCGTCACGATCAGCGGCGCGTCCCAATTTTCCGAGGCGGCCCGCCGCAGCTGCTCGCTTGCGAATTCAGTCTGCGCCTGCGCTTCCCTCGGTTCGGTGTTTGCTTCCTGTCTGCGAACATCAATTGCCGAGTGATGCTCCAATATGCCGTCTGCGCCAAGAATATCGCGGAATACTTTGGCTGTCTGGTCAATGATGCTGGTGTAAGGGGCGGCGTAGATAATGCGGCCCAACGCGTTCAGTTTGGCGTGTTCTAGCGCGAACGCCAGCGAAGAACGTGTTTTGCCGCCGCCAGTAGGAACCGTCAAGGCGAACACGCCAGGGGCTTTTTGCGCGGCCTTAAGACACGCTTTGTAAACTTCGCGCCGGACGCGATTGACAGGGGTATCCGGCTGATCGTCTGCGTCCTTCTGGCGGCGTCTTTCAAGGTTTTGCTGCCACTGCGCCGTTTTTTCCTTCAGCGTGGACGGAACCGGACGCGGGCCGCTGAAATGTTCTTCGGTATCCAGTCCGTCGGCATCTACGAGACACGAGAATACAAAACGTGTCAGCATTTCGAGGTAACGGTCGCGTTGTTCTTTGTCTTGCGGCAGATTTGCCAGACAGGGCAGCGTTCGCGGGTCAGGCTGCGTCTGCCGCAGGAAGGGCGCATCCCGCAAAGCCGTTTCAATCGCCGCGGTAATTTCTGCGCCTCGTTCTGCAACGGCGGCATCTATCGCAATTGTTATGTCGGCGTTGGCGTTCAGACCGCCATGATGTCCCAGGACGCAGGCGGCGATTGGTTTACTCAGCAGCAGAAGCGGCAGGAGATCGCCTGCCAGTTTTGTACCGGCGCATTTATGTTCGGCGCTGCCAGCCTTAGGCGGCTTATCGCCCGCGATTTCGGCTTGATGGCAGTCGCGCAAATAACGCTGAAAGGCGGGACTGTACTTGCCGACATCGTGCAGCCACGCCGCCCATTTTGCCAACGGTTCCGCGTTAAATGGCTCTGCGAAACCAACTGCCTTTGCTGCAACGCCCTCAATGTGCGCTTGCATTGTTTGGCGTTTCTCTTTGGGTTGCCCGCTCGGAGGAGTATGCGCCCAATAATCTTCGCTCGCCATAAACTGCCGCCTTTCAAAATGAGGTGAAACCGTATCTTTGCTTCGCCGCTGTTCGATTGTTCGTCAGAATAAAGCCGACTGCGACGCGAAAACGACGGCGTGGAAAAAATAGTTGAAAAATTGTTTGCGGCTTCCGGTTTGCGCCTCCGAACACGCAGGAGAATCCCCGCCTGTCCGCCAAAGGAAAGGCCATGTTGACCGCCGTTTCCTGACCCCCTGCACACGATTGGGAGTAAAACTATGCCCGAAGAGCCGGAACTGCTCGTTTTGCTGCGCGCCCTTCGCGACGGCGACCCCGACGCCCCGGATCGCCTGATCAGTCGGTGCGCGCCCGGCCTCCACGCCTTCCTCCGCAGCCGCTTCGCCTTTCTGCCCGCCGAGACACGCGCCGACGCCGCCAACGACGCCCTCCTCGCCCTCATTTCCAACCCCGAACGCTACCAGCCGGAACGCGGCGGCAGCGTTTCCACCTACCTTGCCGCCATCGCCCGCCACAAAGCCCTCGACGCCCTCCGCACGCTGCAGCGACAGCGCGAAATTTTTGTTGGCGGAACTGTCGAACTTGCCCTCGTCGAGGCGAAGAACTATCGAGCGCACGACGAAACGCCGCTTGATCCGAGCGATCCCGACGTCCTGCCGCCCGAAGCCGAGGCGCTGCTGAACGAGATTTTGCCTGACCCGCGCGACCGGCGCCTTTGGGAATGTCTCTCTCAGGGCCGAACCGAAGTGGCCGATGTCGCGCCCTTGCTCGGCCTCGCCGCCCTGTCGCCGGAGCAGCGGCAGGCGGAGTGGAAACGTCACCGCGACCGCGTCATGAAGCGCGTCCAGCGCCGCCGTCAGGAGTTTCGCCACATTCTGTTCGCGGAAAGTCCTCGATGAAAACAAACCATGAAAATCAACCCGGAAGCGTTTGAACGCCGCCTGCGGGCGCAGTTTGTCCGCCGCGCCATCGAAACCGACGCCCCTCTGCTCGCGGGCGGGCTGCATCGCTGCGCCCAGACGGAACAGGTGCGCTGGGAAGATTTGGCGTCCCTGCTGGAATGCAGCGTGGACGACCTGAACCACATCGCCGCGCACCGCCCGCCCCGCGCCGACCGTTTCTGGGAGGACACGCAGGTCATCGCCGGAACGCGCGTTGATCCCGACCGCCTGGTTCAGCTGCTGCGCCGCGCTCAGGTTTTGGAAGCCTTTGCCAGACCCGCTGCCGCGCCGGACGAGGCCGCCGACAGGGCCATGCTGCTGGCGGCGCGCGATTATGAAGCGCAGAGCGAGCGTGAAAGCGAAGCAATAGAGAAGAGTAAAAACGAAGAAATAGAAACGGAAGGACGGAACGCAGCCGAAACCGGGCGCGGCGAAAACGGCCCGTCGGAGGCCGAGGATGCCTGATTTTCCGCCTGCCCGCGTGTTGTTGGCGGTGGAACGCCTGCGCGCCGAAATCGAAATTCCGCCCGCCACGCCCATCGTCCCCGAAGTTGCGCTGCCGCGCCGCTATCCCGTCGCCTGCGTCCTGCTCCCGGCTCTGGGCGTGGCGGCCATGCGCGCCTATCTCGACCAGCGCGGCGCGGCGCTCCCGGCCTATTTGGTCGCCTGCCGTGACCGCCGCCTGCGCGGAGGCATTGTGGCCTGGCAGGGGTATGGGATGCTGTTCGCCGATGCCGACGACAGCGAGGCCGAGCGCCGGTTCACCCTCGCCCACGAGGGCAAGCACTACCTCATGGAGCATCTTTTTCCGCGCCTCGACCTGCTGGCGCGCTTTGGGCCGACCCTTCAGCCCGTCCTGGACGGCCTCCGCGCCCCGACCCGCGACGAGCGTGTGGACGCGCTTCTGGCCCATACCGCCCTGGCGCAGCAGACGCACCTGATGGAACGCGACGCGAACGGCTCGCCGGAACGGGACGCGCTGGAAGACGACGCGGACGCCTTCGCCTGCGAACTGATCGCGCCCGGTCTGGCGCTGAAAACGCGCTTTCCGAACGTGAGGCGGGACGAGGAAAGCGTCGCCGAAGTTTGCGCCGCGCTGACAAATCAGTTTGCGCTGCCGCCCGCGCC
>JBBRNU010000568.1:0-3410 GCA_038230115.1 Chthonomonadales bacterium
GATACTCCGCCGTCGCGCGCGGCGTCTTTTTCGGCCACGTGAAGGCGACCGTAGGAACCCGCTCGTCCAGCCGCGCCCGGTCGGTCAGGCCGTAGATTTCCAGGCCCGGCACGCGCGCCAATCCTTCCAGCAGACGGGCGGACAGCGCTTTTTCCCGCGCCCGCACCGCTTCCATCGCCACCTTCAAGGTCAGCCGCCGCCCGGCGTAACCCCGGCTTGCGAAGGCCGCACGGAACGGACTGCCGAACTGCGCGCCGATAGTTTCCAGATAGTCTATCGCCGCGCCCACGCCCGCAATCCCCTCGTGATTCAAGGTTCCGGTTTCCCACCGATACGGCAGCGTGTCTTTGGCCGGGCGCACTTTATGCGGCGTCAGGGCGGTCAACAAATCCGCCTTGCCGTACAAAACGCCGACATGCGGGCCGAAGAATTTGTAGGCGGAACAGGCCAGAAAATCGCAGTCGAGAGCCTGCACGTCAATCGGGCCGTGCGGCGCGTACTGCACGGCGTCCACAAAAACCAGCGCGCCCGCCGTGTGCGCCAGCCGGATCAGCGTCCCTACGTCAGGGACTGTGCCGACGGCATTCGAGGCGTGCGTGACGGCGACCAATTTCGTTCGCGCCGACAGCGCGTTTTGAAATGCGGCCAAATCCAGCGTACAGTCATCAGGATCAACGTCCACAACGCGAATCACGGCTCCCGCCGCCTGCAAATCCGTCCAGGGCGTGACGTTGGCGTCGTGGTCGAGATTGGTGATGACGATTTCGTCGCCCGGTCGGATGGTTTCGGCCAGGGCGCGGGCGAGATGGAAGGTCAGCGTCGTCATGTTCGCGCCAAAGACGATGGTTTCCGGCGCGGGCGCGTTCAGTAGGTCGGCGACCGCCTGCCGCGCCCCGCGCAAAACCGCGTCGGTGCGCCGGCTGGTCGGAAACGCGCCGCCAACGTTCGCGTTCTGCGCGGCGTAGTAGCCCGACACGGCGTCTATCACGCCCTGCGGAACTTGCGTGCCGCCGGGATTATCGAAGAAAATGGGGGTTTGCCGTCGAAAGATAATTGCAAAGCGGGAAACTGCGCGCGAAGGGGCGTGGGGTCGAAGTCGAAAGCGAGCGGTTCCGATGCAGAGGCAGGGGCGTTCGGGTTCCAGGCGACTGTACTCATAGGGCGGCTCCAAAAACAGCGTGACCGCGCCCAGGCGCAGCCCGCTCCAGGTTCTCCGCCACACGGCATTTGTCCTGCCCGTTCACAAGAGCAGCCGCTTCGGGGCTGGCGAAAAAATCCCGGCTCCGAGCGCGTATCGCGCCGAAACCGGGACTGAAAATGAAAGCGAACTTCCGATTTGTCAGAAAAGCGGTTGACCGCCTCCTGACGCAAACGAACCGGCTCTCAGCTGCGGTTGCGGCGGCGGCGCAGCAGGCCCGCGCCCAGACCCATCGTCAGCAGACCGCCCGCCATCCCGAACGAACCCGGCTCCGGCACAGCAGCGCCGTTGACGAACGTGACGTCATTAAGTGCGGCCCAGTCGAAAAAGTAGCCCGGCGTGAACGCGACCACGCCAATCGGCGTCGCGCTCGAAAGCGACAGCGTTTTGATCGCATCGGAGCTGTTGTCCACCTGCGCCGCGTCCAGGAAGTTCAAGTTCTGGTCGAAGATGTACATGACCGATGCGCCCGATTGATCGCCGATGAACTGCGCCGACACGCTGGTGACGTCGGTCGTCGGATCGAAGAACACGGCCATATTCGGGTCGCCGTTTTCGCCAAGCCAGCCGCCGAAGGAGTGCAGGACGTTGCCCAGGGAAGGATCGTAGCCAAAGCCGGTATCCGTGCTGGTGGCCGTCATGTCCGTGTTCGTCGCGAAGGGAAACCCGGTGAAGTTGACGCCGCCAAAAACATCGGGAACCCAGTGCGCGCCCCAGGCGGAATACTGCTCGGCGATGATGTCGCCGTCGGCGATGGGGGCGCCTAGCGCGTCGGTATCGAAATCCATCACATAGGTTTGCGCGTGCGCGAGGCTGGAAACGGCCAGAAGAGAAGCGACAGCGGCAAGCGTTCGGAGGTTCATTAGGAAACGCCCTTTCTGCAGGGGGAGACGCAAGCGCGCCTTCCAGGTGTGGTGTGGTATGAGACGGTTTTTGGTGCGCGCCCGCTTCTCTGGAGGAGCGCCGGCGTGAATCGTCTGCTGACTATACCCTGCAAGTTCCGTGCCATTGCGCGGCGCAAAGTGACTTTTCACCGGACAAACGCACTTATTTTGAAAAAATAGTGATTAACGCAGGGATATTTTTCCAATTTCAACCGACAACGCCCTTCAACGCCCTGCCCTGACGATGCCTTTACGGTAAAAGCAGGCGTCGCTGCCCGAGGTTTCAATCTCCAGCAGGAAAAAGCAGGCGGAGCCGGAGGTTGAACCCCCCCGGCAGGAAAAAGTAAGCGTCCTGCGGACGCGCAATGCGCTCACGCCAGGAACGCGCGCCGACGTACCAGTCCGCAAGGAAAGCGCAAGCGTTTCAACGACGCAGCGCCGCGTCCGAAGGACGCCTGCACTTTTTTGCCGGGGGTTTTCAACCTCCGGCAAACCGTCTGCACTTTGGCGCCGGGGTTTTAACTCCCGGCAAACGCCCGCCGAACCGGATCAGCCGCGACGACGACGGGCCAGCAGGCCCAGACCGCCGAGCAATCCCGCGCCCAGCAGCGCGACGGAACCGGGTTCGGGGACGGGAGGGGCCAGGGTTCCCGTCAACTGCACGAAGAAGTTCGAGTTGAAGCCCGTGACGCCATTCGCCGGATCATTGAAAATCAGGCTCTCGTCGTTGACGCGGTCGGCGGGGTTGTCGTAGAACAGGCCGTTGTTGTCAAAATCGTCCCAGGAAATGTCGTCGCTGGAGCCGACCAGATTCGGGCCGCCATCGTAAAGCGGGCGGAAGCGCGTGGAATAGGCGGTTTGCGCCGCCGTTGTGAAGAACTCTTCCTGAATGCCGATCTGGTTGTCCGTCAGCGCAATCGGCGTCGCCAGTCCAACCTGAAACAGCCCCGCGCCAGGCCCGACATTGTTGAAGTTGAAGCTGACCGAGCCGAGCGGGTTGCGGGCAATGTTCGTATCGTTCCGCAGCACGGTATCGTAAAACGTGACGCGCCCAAAGAGGTTGCGGGCGGAGGAAGCGGTCTGCGCGATGCCAAGCGTGAAACCGTCAATCGTCTGCGCGCCGGGCGCCAGCGTCAGGTCGTCCAGACTGTTGAAGTCCGGGGCGCCAAGAGAGAGGGTGAACAACTGGTTATTGAGGTCGCCGTTGTCGTAAATCGTGTCGCTCGAATCCAGATGCGTATGTCCCCCGGCGAGCGGGGAAACGTGCGTAACGCGAACGGGAACGCCCGCGTTTTCCGCCTGCGCGCTTCCGGCCAAGCCCAGCATAA
>JBBRNU010000569.1:0-3405 GCA_038230115.1 Chthonomonadales bacterium
AGCCCTCGCCCACGCGCTGCTGACGCTGATGGCCCACCCGGAACGCGCGCGGCGCATGGGAGCGTTGGGCCGGACGCGCGTGGAACAGTTTCACACGGCCCAGCATTACACCGCAGGCGTCGCGCAAGCCCTGAACGCCGCGCTCGCTACATCCCGCTGACATCGGCTTGGGACGGGGATTTATTCCCGTCCTGAAAGGCAGCGAACGGGATTGAAACCCCGTTCTGAAATGCGTAGCCCGCCTGCGCGGGCTAAATACAAATGCCTTAGGCTGGCCTCTTCGCAATCTGAAAACGTATTGGCGGAGCGGCATTGCAGGCCACGCAGGTGGTCTGTGCATTTCAGAACGGGGTTTCAATCCCGTTCCCTACCCATTCGCCGCAGCCCATCCGCAGGAAACTGCTTCGAGGAACCGACTTCATGGCGCCGACGCCTGCCCCCGCCCAATCCACTACGAACGCGCAAGCCGTCGTGAATGCAAATGCCGGGCCGCGCTTACGCCTGAATTTTTTGGACGGAATTCGCGGGCTGGCCGCCTTGTACGTCATGCTGCACCACGCTTACGTCGAGGTGAATTTCAATTTCGACGGCGTGGGGCTGTCGCGCACTATTTATCAGGCCTTCAACTGGCTGATGTACGGGCAGGTGGCGGTCTCGATTTTCATTGCGCTGTCGGGCTACTGTTTGATGCTGCCCGTTGCGCGCTCCGCTGACGGCAAACTGCGCGGCGGCTTCTGGGAATATATCAAGCGGCGGGCGCGGCGCATTCTGCCGCCTTATTATGCCGCCCTCGCCATTTTTTTTGTCGTGGTTGTCGTCGCCCTGCGCTGGCCTCATGCGGAAGACCCGCGCTGGCTCAATCCGGTAAAGAGCATTCGGCCCACGACGCTGATCTCGCACCTGCTGCTGCTGCACAATCTGGACGACGCCTGGATTTATCGCATTGACCCGCCGATGTGGAGCGTGGCGACCGAGTGGCAGATTTATTTCGTGTTTCCCCTGCTGCTTTCCATCTGGCGGCGCTTGGGCTGGGGAACCATGCTCACGGTCGCCTTTCTCGCGGGCTACACGCCGCATTACGTTTTCAACGGCGCGTATGACAAGGCGGCGTTCTGGTATTTGGGGCTGTTCGCGCTGGGCATGGTCGGGGCGATCATCGGTTTTTCCGACCTGCCCATCAACCGATGGTGGCGAGATTGGCTGCCCTGGGGCGCGCTGGCGCTGATCTTCACGTTCCTGGCGGCGCGGCGGCTGGCAATAGACTGGACGGACAAATGGGTCAGCGATCCCCTGGTCGGTCTGGCGGCGCTGGCGCTCATACTTTACTGCGCGCGGCGGGAAGGGGCGGCGAAACCGGACGGGACGCGGCAGCCGCTTGTCCTGCGCCTGCTGAACTCCCGTTTCGCGGTCACGCTCGGAACTTTTTCCTACAGCATCTATCTGGTGCATTACCCGCTTTTCTCGCTGACGAACAGCGCGCTCCTCAAAGCGGGTTGGGGCCGGGACGCCCGCGTTCTTTTCCTGTTGTTCGTCGCCTCCCCGCTCGTGATTGGCGCCGCCTACCTGTTCCATCTCGTCTTCGAGCGGCCTTTTATGCCCGGCTCGCCGCACACGCAGAAAGCGGCGGCAGTCGCGGCAGTGCAATCTCCAGCCCCCTGATCGCATCCCAGCCGTCGTTATGTAGGGGCTGGGCTTGCCCTGCCCGGCAGTTGCGTTGGTCAGGCCCTGCCGCATAGAGAAACGCAAAGGGCGCATACAGGGCGGGGAAGCGCAAAGGTGTGCAGGGCGGGGAAGCGCAAAGGGCGGGGCAAGCCCAGCCCCTACGTGGATAAACTTCTTGCGACGCGCCCGTGCAAAAATTGGGGCAGGAGTTCGCGCCGGTTGTCCCGAACGAGCCAGTATGGAACCGAACGCTTCGGCGGGCCTCTTACAGTTAATCAGCGCCGCCGTCACCCCTGTCGTCATGATTTCGGCCTGCGCGGGCCTGATTCTGGGCGTCAACAACAAGCATACCAGCCTCTCCGACCGCATTCGGGACGCGGCGCGGGAATGTCGTCTAGCGATAACCACGCCGGATCGCCGCGAACAATTGCTGGAGCAGCTTGCCGTCTTCCATCGTCGGTTTCTGCTGACCTGGATGTCGTTGTGCGCGCTGTACGGAGCGACGGCGGCCTTCACGCTGACGACGCTGCTGATCGTCTTCGCGCAGCGCAAACTGGCGGTCGCGGGCAGCGGAACCCTGCCGTTTTTCCTGCTCGGCGTCGGCCTGATGCTGCTGGCGACGTGTTTGGAAGTCTGCGAAATCGCGCTTTCCACGCGCGGCCTGCACATCGAAATGCGCGGCCTGCGCGACCCGTCCGTTCCGCCCGACGCCCGGCGCGATAACGAGCGTTAGCGCCTCCCCGCACGAGTCCTTCTGTAGGGGCGCGGCTTGCCGCGCCCTCCCCGGCGTCCTGCGCGCCCTCTCCGCCATTCGCCGCGCCCCTATTTTGGGCTGGCAATGAGCGTGACATCCTGAAGAATGCCGCCGCCCGCCTCGACGTTCTCCACCATAACCAGCAGTTCGTTCGGCTGGGCGGCGTCGGCGTTCAAGGCCGCGTCAAGCGAGACCTCGAACGGCTCGTTTCCACCCTGATGCGCGGTCAGGCGCTTGCCGTTGACAAAGACAACGGCGTTGTCACTCACGCCGTCGAAATGCAAACGGCGATGCGCTCCGGGAAGGTTCGGCAGCGTGGCGCGAAACCAGGCGAATCCCCGGCGTCCTTTGAACACGTCCTGCCCGATACGCCCGTCTTTCCAATCCCCCGCGTAAATTTTCAGGTCGGGCGTGATGTCGGTCAGCGTCGTCAGGCCGGTTCGCGTCTCTGATCGCCACCGCCACTCCGTAATCGCCACGCTTTCCTCGTCGCTGGCATGACCGGGACGCGCGATCCAGACCGCGAAGCGGCTTTTGCCGTCCTGCCCCGCCGTCGCGAAGGGCGTCAGGTAGAGCGGGGTCGGGCCGGGCTGCCCGCTGACTTGCCCCGGAACCTGGAAGACGATCTCGCCGAATCGCCCGGTGTCCGTTGTGGGGGCCAGGCGAAAGTCGGCGGGCTTGTCGCTGGCGAGCGCGACGCGATTCAGGTTGGTCAGCAACGGGTTCAGCGCGGCGTCAAGCGTGAGGACGAGCGGGCCGTAAAGCAGCGCCGCCTTGCCGTCGTTGTCATGGTCGCCCAGAACCAGGCGGGTCGGCATCGGCAGGTCGAGCGTGATCAGGTCGCTCTTTTTCCAGGCCCGGTCAATGACCTCGTAAGTTCCGGGCGCGGCCTGCGCGGGCAGCGTCTCGCCGTTAAGGGTCAGCGCGTGGGTGGTCGCCCATTCGGGAATTCGCAGGCGCAGGGGGAAATGCGCCCCGGATTTTTCGGG
>JBBRNU010000570.1:0-3405 GCA_038230115.1 Chthonomonadales bacterium
CGCTCGGCTCGCGCAGCGGCCCGAACCATCCGTACAAACGGCGCGACCGGGATAGGAAAAAGCATGGCAGGCGGATCAGTCGTCGGTCTCGACATCGGTTCCAATCAAATGAAGGTGGCGGAGATGCGGCGCGGCGGCGGCGGCAGCATCGAAGTGGTTGCGCTCGGCGTGGCCCCGACTCCCCCGGAAGCGTTCGACAACAGCGTTCTGGTGGACGCGCAGGCGTTAGGCGTGGCCGTAAAAAATCTGCTCAAACAGACCGGCGTCACCGCCCGGCAGGTCGTGAGTTCCGTCTCCGGGCAGTCCGCCGTTGTGGTGCGCGTCATCGAAGTCCCAAAAATGAACCCGGCGGAATTGGCCGAAACCATGAAGTGGGAAGTGGAGCGGCAGGTTCCGTTTGCGACCGGGGTAGACCAGATAATTATGGACTACCAGCCCATCGAGCGCCCGGAAGGGGTGGCTGACGGGCAGAACATGGAAGTCCTGCTGGCCGTCGCGCAGCAGGACATGATTGACCGGCACGTCGAGATGCTTTTTGCGGCGGGTTTGAAGCCGGTCGCGATTGACGTGGAACCGCTGGCAGCCGGACGCAACCTGTTGGAAATGGACCGGACGACCGGGCAGGCCGCCGGACATACGGTCGCGATCATCAACATCGGGGCGAGCAATACGGACGTGGGCATTTTCCGCGACAAACTGCTGGCCTTTCCGCGCACGCTCGCCCTGGCGGGCGACAACCTGACCCGCGCCATCTCGGAAGCCTTTATGGTGGACATGGCGACCGCGGAGAATTACAAGCGCGAGATGGGCGAAGTCCTGCTGGATCAGATGGCCCCGCCCGCCCCCGACTTCGGCATGGGCGACGGCGGCGCGGGCGGTTTTATGGACTTCAGCGCGCCCGCGCCGGTTCCGACCGCTACGCCCTCGTCCCCGTCCGGGCGAATGCCCTTCGACTTTTCCACGCCGGGCGAAACGCCGCCCTCCGGCCCGCCCGCCGCCCAGGCCACGCCCTTCGACTTGACCGGAGCGCCGCTGCCCTCGCCGTATGCGGCTCCGTCCGCGCCGCTCGACGCGCCCGCGCCCTTCGCGCCCGTAGACCCGTTCGGCGCCCCGGTTCAGAACGAGACGCTCAATCCTTTCGGCGGCGACGCGTCGCTCGCCGATCCGACTTTCTCGACTTCGACGCCCGACTTCGGAAGCCCCCCGCCGAGCAATCTGCCGGTCGTCAGCACGGGCGATCCGAACCGGGACGCCCTGCGGATTCAAGTCTTCAACGCGATAGCGCCCGTGCTGGCCGAACTCGTGCAGGAGCTTCGCCGCTCGCTCGACTATTACCGCAGTCGAACCGGCGACGCGCCCATCCACGAAATTCTTCTGGCGGGCGGCACGGCGCGGCTGCGAAACCTCGCGCCGTTTCTGGAGGCCGAGTTGGGCATTCCGACCCGCGTCGCCGAACCGCTCAGTACGGTTTCGGTCACGTCGAAAAACTACTCTCCGCAGCATCTGGAAGAGATTGCCTCGCTGTTTCCGATCAGCATCGGGCTGGGCGCGCGGGATTTGATAGCCGCGCCCGCAGGAGCCAAAGGCGCCAAACGCCGCTGACCCCGACCGCATCGCGAGAACGGACGCCCTGCTGCGAAAAGTTCGCGCTTTGCTGCAATCGTCCTGCGCTTCGCCGCGAAAAGTTCGCGCTTTTAAGGAGATCGAACGATGCTACGCATCAATCTGCTGCCGCCTTACATATACGATAAGAACAAAAAACGCAATCTCGTCTTTGCATGGGCGGGCATGGTCGGCCTGGTCGTCGCCGGGTTCGTCATCGCCCTTGCGTCCATCAACGCGCAACTGGCGCAGGCCAACACCGACAAGGAAACGGCCCAGACGCACAAAGACGCTTACGACAAGTACGTAACCAATATTGCCAACGTCAACACGCAAATTGCCGATACCAAAGCCAAGCAGGACTTCGTCGCCAACGCGCAAGTCTGGAACAACGCCTGGCCCGCAACTTACGAGATGATGCGCGACCTGACCAGCGACCAGATTTTGCTCAAAAACATGGCCCTGGACCCGGCCTCGCGCAAGACGCTCAACTTCGCCGGTTTCTCGCGCAGCGAGATGAACATCGTGCGCTGGTGGATGATCCTGCGAAACAACAAGGACAAGTTCGACAGCGTGAACTTCAAGCTGCCTACGCCCGCCGCGCCGCTGCAAGTCGCCAGTGCGGGCGGAGCAGGCGGCTACGGTGGCTATGCCGCGCAGTATGGCGGCGCAGGCTTCGGCAGCAAGAAAGGCGGCCCGGTCGGCGTCAATGGCGGCTCGTCCGGCGGGGGCGGCGCGGCAGGCGAAGTGGGCGCGGGCGAAGTCGAAGGCCGCCCCGGTATTAACTTCACGGCCAACGCCGTGCTGAAGCAGGCTCTGGCGAATGGCTTGACGCTGCCGAGTTGGGGAACCGCTGGCGCCGCCGCCGCGTCCTCCAGCGGGGGCGGGGGCGGCTACGGCGCGTCTTATATGCAGCAGTACGGCGGCAAACGCTGACGCGCTGAGAAGATTATCTCGGGGCGAAGCGCGAAGGCCGACCGGCCCGCCGCGCCCCCCGACGCAGGCTGTGCGACAAACGCAAACCGTCCAATGGCGCGATCCGCCGGACGGCGCTACGACTGCAAGCCGTGATTTGTGTGTGGGAGACCCGCAATGGCGAACATAATGTCTCGATTGACGATGCTGCATATCAACTTGATTGGCGTGGGAACCGCGCTGATCCTGTCGCTGATTTTGTTTTTCGCGCTGATCAAGCCGCGCAACGAGGAAGTCCAGTCCGTGCAGGCGGCGACCAAAGCCCTTCAGGACGCGGGCGGCACGGAAGAGGGCGAGGCGGGCAAAAAGCGCGAACTCGCCAGCACGCAAAAGGCGGCGCGGCTGACCGAAGCCAACTGGCAGGTCAGCGAGCGCAAGTACATGCCCACGCTGAACCTGGGCGACAAGCCGGAAGACCTGCTTGGCCTGTACGAAACCGGCGCGTACCAGACGGGCAGCCGTACTCTGGGCGTGAAGGACATTCCCTTCGAGTGGTCGCGCTGGGTGGCGTCCTGGTACGACGCGCAGCGCAATCTTGGCGTGGCGCGCGTTCTGGGCCAGGAATTTCCGATTGCGCCCTACCCCGCCGACCCGAATGCGATCAGCAACCTGAAGTCCATTTCGTTTCCCCCGGATAAGGGCTGGCCGGTCACGGTCGAGGCCAAGAGCTTCAATCAGGCGATGGCGCACCTGCGCCGCTTCAACTCTATGGAGCGGCACGGCGTGCCAGTGGTGGACAACGTGGCGCTCGCCGGGCAAAGCCCGAATCTGCTTCTGAGCTACACGATGCAGCTGTTCATTATTCCGAGCAAAGCGCCGCCCGCGCCG
>JBBRNU010000571.1:0-3400 GCA_038230115.1 Chthonomonadales bacterium
GCCTCCTCTCGGTGTCTCTGTGTCTCGGTGGTTCAAACCCAAACGCAGCAACTTACTGGCGTTATTGGCGCGAACGTCTTTGCGTCAGTGAGGACGCCCAGCGAAGCGCGCGAAGCCTCCGTGCCGGGTCTTTTATAGGCCCGGCAACCCGGTTCAGGCTCGCCTACCTGCCGGGGCTTTCATAGCCCCGCACAAAGCCCAGTCGGACTAGATTTCCCCCGCCATTTCCTGCCCATGCAACGCCCGCGCGACGCTGGCAGGAATCGCCCGCTTGAATGACGAAAAGGTGACGAAATGCGGGGAATTGCCGCCTGCGGATACGCTCTCTTAGCGCGCCCTGCGCGATAGATTCAATGTGGTGGAGATTGCAGGCAAGAAAGGCCGCTGCGACCTGATTATGGAAGTCCGCGAAACGCTGCTGAATTTTATCGAAACGCATTACGACCCGGCCCGGCTGCCGCAACTGGCGCTCGCGGCGGGCATGACATGGCAGGCCCAGACCGGCGCGAGCCAGCGCGAGCGACTCGCCGCGCTCCTCCTGCGCGTGGAGCGCGAGGGCATGGCTCCCGCCCTCTTGACGCGCCTGGAAACCGATTTTCCCAATGCTCTCCCCGCGCTGCAATGGGCGGGCGCAAGCGCGGGCCATGCCAGCCCCACCGCGACCGCAGATCGAAACGGTCTCGCTTCTTCGATTTCCCCAACTCCATGGACTGCCGCCGAGGCGCCCGCGCCCGCTGACGAGGCTGCGCCCGATCCTTCTCCCTCCGGCGCTTTCGCCTCCGCGCCCCTGCTCACGCTGCGCGATGGCGTCGAGGCGCTGGAAACGGCGCGGCAGGCCGCTGCGCCCCCGCTTCGCCTGCGCCTGCAAAGCGATACCGGCGATTTGCGCGACCCTGCGAATGCGCCGGAAGATTGGGAAGGACGGGCCGCGAACGCCAGCCGCGCCGCCATTCTTCCCTATCGCTTCGTGCATGGCTACACGCTGCCCACGCACTGGGCGCGGCGCGACCGCGAGATGGCGGAACTCATCACGCAGGTGCGCGAAAACCGCCACCGCCTGCTGTCGCTGATCGCCATCGGCGGAACCGGCAAGTCGGCCCTGACCCGCAAATTACTGGATGAACTGCCCAAACACCACATTCATCTGGACGGCGCGCTCTGGTTCAGCTTCTACATCGAGCCGGACTTCGACCGCTTCCTGACCGAAGCCTGCCGCTACCTGATCCCCGGTTTCGAGCCGCGCGCCCATCCCTCGCCCTATGAAAAAGCCCTGCTGCTGCGCGAGGCGATGGAAACCGGACGCTATCTTTTCGTTCTCGACGGCATCGAAGTGCTGATGGTCGCCGACCGCAGCCGCAAAGATTTCGGTTCGTTTCAGGACCGCGCGCTGCGGGATTTTTTGCAGGGCGTCTGCGAGGGCAAACACAGCCAGCTGCTGATTTCGTCGCGCTTCCCCCTCGTTGATCTGGAAGACAACGACGAGCAGTACGTTCTTCAGCTCGCCGACCTTTCGCTCGAATCCGCCGACGAGCTGCTGACTCTGCACGGCGTGGCGGACGACACAACGGGTCGGGAAGCGATCTACCGGCGCTTCGGCAGCCACGCGCTGACGCTGCAAGTGATCTCGGACTTCCTGATGCGCTTCCATGAGGGCGAGCCGCAGGGCGTCGCCGACATCCAGGAAGTCGAGCCAGACGCGCCGCAGGGCATTCGGCTTCAGGCCGCGCTGGACGGCTATTGGCAGCGGCTTCACGCTGACGAGCGATTTTTCATGACGCGGATGTCGGCGTTCCGGGGCGGCGTGGACGAGCGCTCGCTGATCGTGCTGAACCGCAGCGGCGACGCTTTCAGCCCGGATTATCGCGGCATGGTGCAGCGGCTCGTGCAAAGCCCGCTCGTCAGCATCGAGCGGCGCGAGGGCCATGCCCGCCTGACCTCGCACCCGCTCATCAAGACGTTTTTCTATGAGCGCATGGGCGAAAACGAGCGCGACCAGACCCATCGCGCGCTGAAAGACTACGCGCAGGGACTGCCCCTGCCCGACCGCCCTCACACCCTCGAAGATTACGAGCCGCTGCTGGCCGCCTGCCACCACTGCCTGCAAGTCGGGCTGTACACCGAAGCCTATCAAATCTATCGCCGCAACAACATGGACAACGCCCTGCGCTGGTGGGGCCATTACGCCGTCGCGCTGGAACTGCTGGAACCGCTGCGCGAGGCCAGTCAGGGCGCGCTTCCGACCTGGCAAAGCGAGCGCTGGCAGCGCAGTTGGGTCGAAAACGAGACCGCGCTGCTGGCGACCCTGCGCGGCGACACGCGCATGGCGATGGAGCGTTTTCAGCACAGCGCCGAGATGGACGCCGAGGCGGGCGATGGGCAGGGCGAATCGGCCTCGTGGCAGAACCTGGCGAGTATCCTGACGCAGCGCGGCGATTTTGCGGGCGCGCTCAAAGCCCTGGATCGCTCGCGCCTGCTGGAAACGGTTCTGGGCCGCTACGAAAAAGAGGACATGATCGCCGGGCTGGAAGGCGTCTGCCGCATGGAGCTGGGCGAGGCCCAAACCGCCTTCGATCTGCTCACGCACGCCATGACCCTGAGCCAGCAGCGCTCCAACCTGCGCGCCGTCTGCTACTGGACGTGGCGCATTGGCGACCTGTTTCTGCGCGCCAACCGGGGCGAGCGCGGCCAGAAGTATTTCTCGCAGGCGCTCGATCTGGCCCGCGCCGAGCAGTTCCGCGACTTCGAGGGCCACGCCCTGCGTGGTCTGGCCGACGCCGCCCGCCTGCAAAACCAGTTCGACACGGCCCGGACGCGCAACATGGAGGCGCTGCGAATCGCCCGCGCGCTGGGCAACCCCTTCCTGGAAAACGAGACGCAACTAAGCGCGGCCCAAATCGCCGAGGCGGACGCCAACGCGAGCGAGACCATCGGGCAGGCGCAGCAGGTTTTAGACCGGGCCGACGAATCGGGCTACGCCACGCACGGCGGGCTGGCCCGCCTGGTTCTCGCCCGCGCCGCGCTCGCCGCCCACGATTACACGGCCCTGAACCTCCACGTCAGTTCGGTTCTCGCCCTGCTGCAAACCACGCGCCATGCCCAAACGCAGCAAGAGTTAAACCGCCTGCTCGAAGCCGAGCCGTCCCTGCGCGCCCTCCAACCCGCCCCGCTGGAAAAATTGTCGTGACGTTCTGGCGCGCTTCGCTGTCGTTGCAGACTTCCCGAAGGCCCGACGCAGCAGTTTCATGGCCCGACCAATGGTTGTTGAACATCTTAAGAACTCACCTTACACAGACGGGCTGTTAGCCGGGAGTTGAAAACTCCCGGCAGCAAAAAACAGGCGTCCTGCGGACGCGCACTTCGCACAAGTCGTGAACGTAACCCGATATTCCGGGCCATGAGA
>JBBRNU010000572.1:0-3398 GCA_038230115.1 Chthonomonadales bacterium
ACGCGCGGCAGTTATAAGCGGGTCGAGCGCATTCTGCTGACGGCCTCGCTGATTTATCTGGCCTACATCGTGTCGGCGTTCATGGCGCATCCACCCTGGGGATTGGTTTTGCAGCGGACGGTCTGGCCCGACCTGCGCGCCATTCACGTAGACCAGACGTATATTTTCGTCATCGTCACGGTCATCGGCACGACGATTACGCCCTGGGGCCAGTTCTATATTCAATCGTCGGTGCGGGACAAGGGACTGCGGGTCGCGCAGTATCCGTTCACGCGCGCCGACGTGCTGTTCGGCGCGTTCTTTACCAACCTGATCGCGTTTTTCATCATCGTCTGCTGCGGCGCAACGATTTTCAAGGCGGGCGCGTCCCCGCGTGACGTGGCCGACCGCTTCGGGGACGCCGGGCAAATCGCGCTGGCTTTGAAGCCGGTAGCGGGGCCGTGGGCGAGCGTTTGTTCGCCATCGGGCTGTTCAATGCGTCGTGTTTCGGCGCGATCACGGTTCCGGTTTCGACCGCGTATGCGATTACCGAATCGCTTGGCTCCGAATCGGGATTGGGGCGTCGGGCGCAGGACGCGCCGCTTTTTGTGGGCGTCCTGACGTTTTTGATTGTCGTTTCGGCGGCGACCACGCTGCTTGCCAGTCGTTATCTGACGACGCTGATTCTGCTGCCCAACATCGTCGGCGGCGTCCTGCTGCCAATTATTCTTATATTGACGCTGCGGCTCATCAATAACAAGCGGCTGATGGGCGAATACGCCAACAGCCGCCTGTACAACGCCATCGCCTGGACGACGACCATTACCCTGGTCGTTCTGTCCCTGACGCTGCTGATCACTTCCGTCCGGTCGTATTGGTGATTTTTCTCAGCGTCCGCTGCGGCCCGAACCCGGCGTCGTGACCGGGCCGCCGCCCCCGGTTCCCGTTCCCGCGCCGCCCGCGCCCCCGGTATTCGCGGTTCCGCTCGTTCCCATGCTGGCGCCGCCGGTTCCCCCGCTGGCGCCGCCTGCCGCGCCGGAAGTTCCTGAAGCCGCGCTGCCAGCCGCAGACGAAGGGCTGCCGAGACCGCTGCTGGTCGCGCCGCCCGACCCGCCCGCCGCGCTGCCGACGCCGGTTCCATTGCCGCCCTGATCGGTCGCCATCGAAGAGCTGCCGCTGGCGCCATTGTAGGCCGAACCGACCGGGCGACCCGTGCCGCCGCCGGTTCCGGTCGCCGGGCCGGTATTGTCGCCCCCCGATTGACTCGGCTGACATCCGGCCAGGGCCGCCCATCCTGCCAGCAGCGCTATGCCTGCCAGCGTGTTCCGTCGCATTTTCATCTGTGTAATCTCCCCTCAAACATGGGGCTAAAACCCCGGTCTGGAATTGTGAAGCCCGCACGAACGGGCATTCATGCTCGTTCTGGAATGCAAAGCCCGCCTGCGCGGGCTGAATGCCGCCCGTCCCGCAGATGGGGCAAATTCCAAGTTTGCCATCCCTCTGCGAAACGAAATCGGGCGGAAGATTGTTCCGGCAAGATTACGGGGCAAGCGCTTGGCGCTTCAGGCCCAATCGTCATGATTATCCTCGCCTGCGGGCGGGCCGGGCGTCGCGAAATTGCGGGCCGCCTCGCCGGGCGTGAGCAGCAGACAGTAGGTCATGTAGAGCAGGTCGGCGCGTGGAACCGGGGCGAAGACCGGCCAGAAGAACGCCTCGCGCTCGCGGGCGTCCCGCCCCTCGAACAAACGGGAAATCACGGTCAAGTCCACCTTGCCGTCGGCGTGAAGGACGCTCGCGACAACGGCGTCGGGGTCTTGCGCGCTCCACCCCCGCCGCGCCACGTCCTCTAAGCGCGCCTGCCGCGCCTGCGCTTCCGTCCAATCGGTTTTTTCTGTTCTTTCTGGCGGAGTCGTCATGAGGGCATCGGTTCCTTTTCGCTTTGTCGCCTTTTGGGTTGTCGGCGGCGTTAACGCCTGCATTTCGGCATTGTAGCCGGTTTCGGGCGCGCTGGCAAGACGGCAGCCGATGGGTTGACCCCCCGGCAGGCGTTGTAACGCTCGCACGAACGGGAATGAATGCCCGTTCTGAAATGCGAAGCCCGCCTGCGCGGGCTGCAATGCCGATTAAGATGCAATTACGGCAATCCTAAACTAGTTTTTCAAGACTGCATATTGGCGGACGCGGGTATACTGAAAACGGCGAGGACGAAGCAATCAGCGGGGAGATTTTTATGAGCGGCGGCAGGAGCGTGATCGTAATTGGCGCGGGGCTGGCGGGGCTGTGCTGTGCGCGCACAATACAGCGAGCGGGGCATACGGCGCATCTGTACGAGGCCAGCGATGGCGTGGGCGGGCGGGTGCGAACCGATTTCGTGGAAGGCTTTCGGCTCGACCGGGGATTTCAAGTCCTGTTTACGGCGTATCCGGCGATTCGGCAGGAACTTGATCTCGACGCGCTGCATTTGCGCGCCTTCGACCCCGGCGCGCAGATTTACTGGAACGGGCGGGCGCATCCTCTGACCGATCCGCTGCGGCGACCCTCGGAAGCGCTCGCGACGGCGGCCTCGCCCCTGTTCGGCTGGAGCGACAAATTACGGGTTCCGCGCCTGGTCGCGGCAGTTCGGGGCCAGAGCGTGGCCGAGATTTTCGCGATGCCCGACCGCACAATGGAAACGTACCTGCGCGAATTCGGCTTTTCTGCGGCCTTCCTCGACCGCTTCATTCGTCCTTTTTACGGCGGCATTTTTCTGGAGCGCGACTTGCAGACGAGCGCGCGGATGTTCGCCTTCGTTTTCAAGATGCTGGCCGAGGGGCAGACCGCCCTGCCGGAGCAGGGCATGGGCGCAATGGGCCGTCAAATCGCCGATGACCTGGCCCCCGATACGCTGCATCTGAACGCTCCGGCGCGCGAACTGATCCGCAGGAACGGGCGCGTGACCGGCGTGACTTTGGAGGACGGGCAGACCGTCCAGGGCGACGCCGTTGTGGTGGCGACCGAGGCCGACAACGCCGCGCGCCTGACCGGGCAGGCCATTCCGGTGACGTGGCGCGTCTCGACCGAACTGAGTTACGCGCTGGCGGAACGCCCGACACGCGCCAAAGCCATCCTGCTGTTCGCCGATGCGAACGCCTTCCTCAACAACGCGACCGTGATTTCTAATGTCGCCCCTTCTTATGCCCCGTCCGGGCAGCATCTGCTGACGGCGACGGTTCTGGGCGACCCAAACCTGGACGACTCGGAGCTGGATCGGCGGACGCGGGCCGAACTCGCGCCGGTCTTTCCCGCCGCTCGAACGGAAACGTGGACGCTGCTGCGCGTGACGCGGGTTCCCTGGGCGCAGTTCGCCCAAACCGTCGGCGCGTATGACCGGCGCGTTCGCCAGCAGACCGACACGCCGGGGCTGATACTGGCGGGCGAAT
>JBBRNU010000573.1:0-3396 GCA_038230115.1 Chthonomonadales bacterium
GAATTCGCGCCGATTTCGATGAAAATGGCGAAAGACCAGAGCCTTTTCCTGAACCCGGTGAAGTTTTCGGGCGTCTGCGGCAAACTGATGTGCTGCCTGCGCTACGAACACGATTCGCAGGTCGAGCTGAAAACGCGCCTGCCCCAAATCGGCGAGCTGGTGATGTCGCCGGGCGGACAGGGCAAAGTGCTGGACTTGAACCTGCAAACGCAGATGGCTCTCGTTCAGCTCGTCGAAGATAAATCCGAGATAGAATTCCCCGCCGCGCAGTTGAAAATCGAAAAGACGAAATGCACGGATTGCCGGGGGTGCAGCGTGACCCAATTGCAGAGCGACGCGGAAGAGGGCGTTCGGGCCGAGAGCGAAGAGGAGGACGAAACTGCAGTCGAAATGCGGCCCGACGCCGCCGGAAGCGGAACGCGGCCCGGCGTCGTGGCGCGGGCCGAAGCGCGTTTGATCGCCCGCGACCGCGCTAATGCGCTCGATAGGGACGGTTATGGAGACGACGATGCCGATTTATGAGTTTCACTGCAAGGCGTGCCGGCGCGATTTCAAGACCCTGCGCGCCCGCGAGGAGCCGACTGCGGCGCGCTGCCCGAACTGCCGGAGCGAGCGGGCGGCCCCCCTGCTTTCCGTAACGGCGCGCGTGGCGTCCAGCGAAAACGCCTCGCTGTCGGCCTGCGCTCTGCCGACGGGCGGCGGCTGCCGCATGGAACCGGGCGCGGGCGGCTGCGCCTGCCGGGGCTGAGAATGTCGCTGGTGAACGGAAATGAATGCCCGTTCTGAAAGGCGGCGAACGGGATGGTAACCCCGTTCTGAAACGCTAGCCCGCCTGCGCGGGCTAAAATGCGCGCCCTGACCAATTTGCCAGCGCGGGCTGAATACGCACTCGGTCTCGCCGCCTCCACAATCTGAAGGCGTTTTGCAAAAGCGGCATTGCAGGCCACGCAGGTGGTCTGTGCATTTCAGAACGGGGATTCATTCCCGTTCTTTTCCCGCGCGTCCAACCGAAGCGAACTAATTTTCAACGTTGAGTAACGTCTGACGAATGACTTGATTGGAGATGCCAACGTGACCGATTTTTCTGACGATAGCCTGGACGCGGTTACGGCCAACCCGGACGCGGCCCATTTGGAGCCGGTTCTGCTGCTGAACGCCGGGACGTTCGAGGAGGCCGAAATCGTGCGGCTCACGCTGGAAGCCGAGGGCATTCCGGCCCTGCTGCAAAACCCGGACGCCAGCGCGGGAACCGGAATGCTGGGCGACAGCGTCAATGATTTTGCCGCCAATGGCGTTTTTGTCGCGCCCTCCGACCTGGCCCGCGCCCAGGCGGTTCTGAACGCCGCCGCGCCGACCGAAGCCGAATTGACCGCCGTCGAGGAAGCCGACCCGATGACGTTGGAAGAGGCCGAAGCCCGCGTTAAAGACGCCTGAACGCCCGCAAGTCCAACGACCTGCCGGACGCTCGAAGCGGCGCTTGCGTTCCCGCTTGCCGAGCGGAAGGATCGCTCCGCTTAACGCCGCCAAGCGAAAAGGACGGCAACATTCCGCCCTCGATAATTCCCGAATTCCCGCCAACTATTCCACGCTATGACCGAGCATCACGACAAACAATATTACATCACGACGCCAATTTACTATGTCAACGGTCTTCCCCACGTCGGATCGGCCCTGACGACGATTGCCTGCGACGTTCTCTCCCGCTATCAGCGCCTGCGCGGGCGCGCGGCCTGGATGCTGACCGGCACGGACGAAAACGCGACCAAAGTGCAGGAGGCCGCGCAGAAAGCGGGCGTCCCGACCCTGCAGTTCGTGGACGGGCTGGCGCGCGAGTTTCAGGCTAGCTGGAAGGCGCTGAACATCGCTGCCGATGATTTCATTCGCACGACCGAGCCGCGCCACATTCGGGCCGTCGAGGTCTTTTTCGAGCGGCTGCGCGAGCGCGGATTTGTCTATCCCGGAGTCTATGAGGGCTGGTACAGCGTCAGCGACGAGACGTTCTTTCGCGACGCCGAGGTAAAGGACGGCGTTGCGATTGAAAGCGGCAAGCCGGTGCAGCGGGCGCAGGAGCAAAACTACTTTTTCAAACTGTCGGCGTTTGGCGACCAACTGCTGGCGCACATCGAGGCGCATCCCGAATTTCTCATGCCGGAATTTCGGCGCAACGAGGTCATCGGCTTCATCAAAGAGGGGCTGCGCGACATGAGCATCGCCCGCCCGACGCGCGGGTGGGGCATGGCGGTTCCGGGCGAGCCGAACATGGCGTTTTACGTCTGGTTCGACGCGCTCATCAGCTATCTCGCGGCGACCGGCTGGCCCGACGCGTCCGATTGGGAAACGCGCTGGCCCGCCGACGTGCATTTCATGGGCAAGGAAATTTTCGTTCGCTTCCATGCGACCCTATGGCCCGCCATGCTGATGGCGCTGGATTTGCCCCTGCCCCGGCAGGTCTACGCGCACGGCTTCTGGACGCTGCGCGGCATCGAGGGCAAGCCCGGCAAAAGCACCGGCGGCCTGCCCAACCCGACGCGCTTTTCCCAATTGCTGGCGGAACGCTCCGGGACATCGTTCGCGCTTGCCGCCGACGCGCAGCGCTACATCCTGTGCCGCGAGATGAACTTCGGGCTGGACACGGAATTCAGCGTGGAAAACTGCCTGCGCCGCTTCAATACTGATCTGGCGAACGATCTGGGCAACCTGCTCAACCGCACCATCAACATGGTCGGCAAGTATTTCGACAGCGCGGTTCCGCAAAACGCCGCCGTTGACCACGAAATTGCCGCGCTCGCCCTGCAGGTTCAGGAAGAATACACGCGGGCGATGGCCGAGTTTCGGCTGAACGTCGCGCTGGAAGCGGCCTGGAAACTCGTGGCGCGCATGAACAAGTACGTGGACGAAAAAGCGCCCTGGTCGCTGGCGAAAGCGGCGGGCGCGGGGGATGCGGCGAGTCAGACCGCGCTCGAAACCACGCTGTATTCGTGCGTGGAGGCGGTTCGGATCGTGGCCGCGCTGATCTCGCCGTTCATGCCGGTCGCGGCGCAGGCGATCCGCGCGCAGCTGGGCATTGACGCGCCCATCGAAACCGCCCGCTGGGAGGAACTGGCCTGGGGCGCGGCCCCGCAGTCCCTTCGCGTCGCGCCGCCGCAGCCGATTTTCCCGCGCCTGCAGGATTTGACCGTAGACGAGGCGACGCTGTTCGCCCTGAGCGGCCCGACCGCCAGTCCGCAATTCGAGGAGACCCAACCGAACGTGAGCAACCCTGAACTGACGACCCTGACCGCCGACACCGCGCCCGCGACCATGCCCGGCGCTCCGGTTGCACTCCAAGCGGCCGAAACCGAAGACCCGCTTATCGGCATCGAGGATTTTATGAAGGTGCAGCTGCGCGTGGGCGAA
>JBBRNU010000574.1:0-3394 GCA_038230115.1 Chthonomonadales bacterium
GCAAAGGCATCAGAACGCGACGCTGTCACCGCCGGGGGGCGAGTCTGGAACCGATCCATCGCCCGCCGATCTTCTGCGCGACGCCGACTCGATGCTGCAGCGCAAAGAGTACGCCGAAGCCGAGCGGGCTTATCGTCGCCTGCTGGCGCGCGACCCGCAATCGGCGCTCGTCAACCAGGGGCTTGGCATTGCGCTGGACGCGCAGGATAAATCCGATGAGGCGTTCATTTATCTCAACCGCGCTATTAAAGTCAATCCGCGTCTGGCGGACGCGCAGTACATTCTGGCGCGCATGTATTATCAGGCGGGCATGATCGGCGAGGTCGCGAAGCACGCCAAAGTCGCCACCGAAGTCAGCCCGAAAAAAGCGGAGTACTGGTTTGGCCTGGGACTGGCCTGGCGCGACGCGCAGTCGCAATACGCCGAGGCGGAAAACGCTTTTAGCCACGCGCTGGCGCTGGAGCCAGGCAACGCGGTTTACGCGCTGAACCTGGCCGACAGCATCGCGCGTTCACACCGCTCTGAGGAGGCGGAGGCCGCCTACCGTCATGCGCTGGCGCTCGCGCCGGACAATCTGGACGCTGTGTACGGGTTGGGCGCCTTTCTGCAAAACAGTCCGCCTACGCCTGCGCGACAGCAGGAAGCCGAAACGCTGCTGAAGAAAATTCCGAATGGCGCGCCCGGCTTTTTCGCCGCGCAGCGGGAACTGGGCCGACTGGCGTTCAAGCGCGGTCGGTTTCAGCAAGCGGTAGACTATCTTTTGGTGGCGGTCGGCGGCGCGGCGGCGGACGCCACCACCTGGTACGAATTGGGGCGGGCCTATGAACGCGCGGGCAACCACAGTCGCGCCCAGCAAGCGACAGCGGCCTCGCAGCGGCTCCGCGAATATAATCTCGACCTGACGCACACGGAAGAGCTGGCGCATCTGCATTTGCGCGACCCGGCTCTGCGCCTGAAACTCGCCCGCCTGTACGCGAAGGGCGGCCAGAACGCCAAAGCCATCAACCAGTATCAGGTCTGCCAATCTCTCGATCCGAAGAACGCGACGCCGCGTCAGGAGATGAACGCCCTTATCGCCCGGCTGACTGCGGCGGGCCAGATGCCTTCGATGAACACGTTCAACGGCCTGGTCACGGCGGCGATCCCCCTGCGCTGACGACCCAACGGGCAACCTTGAAAAATTCTCCGTCCCGAAGCGCGGCGTTTCCGCGATAAGAGCGGGCGGTTTTTCGATCCGGGAAAGGAAGTTCGGCGTGTTTCACAATCCGCACAATCTGCCGACAAAAATCTGCCCGGTCTGTGCGCGGCCCTTCGTCTGGCGCAAAAAATGGGAGCGAACGTGGGACAGCGTGCGCTACTGTTCGGACAAATGCCGTCAGGCGAAACCGGGCGAAACGGAGCCGCCGTCGAAAGGCGAAAGCGGCAAAATCTGAGCGCGGGAACGTTCAAGGGGCTGACACGAGGGTGAGAAAAGCGACTTCGGGATGGCAGAACAGGCGCAGCGGCAGGCCGACCTGTCCCAGCCCCTGGTTCACGTACAGGCGCGTTTTGCCCAGCGTGAACCAGCCCGCGCGGTAATGTTTGGCCCCGATACGGCGCACCTCGCGCGCCGTTAAAATCGGCACGCGCACCTGTCCGCCGTGCGTATGCCCGGCCAGAGCGACGCAGGCGCGGTCCGCGATTTTCTCGGCGAAAGCGGGGTTATGCAGCAGGACAAGGGCGGGAGATTGCGAAGGCAGGCCCGCGAAGGCATGGGCCAGATTGGGCTTGCCGTGCCGATCTTCGTCCAGCCCGACGAGATGCAGACCGCCTTCCAAACACACGCTCTGGTTGACGAGAACTTTTACGCCTACATGGGCGAGGGCGTGCAGGACGCGCGGCGCGTCCGTGTAGTAATCATGGTTGCCTAAGACGGCGAACACGCCGAGCCGGGCGCGCAGGTCGCACACAATTCGCGCGCAGGGGTCAATGTCATTGCGGTCGTTGCTGACAAAATCGCCCGTGATGACGGTCAGGTCGGGTTCAGCGGCGTTGGCGAGGGCGACCGCTTCCCTCAGGACGTGATCGGACGTCAGGCGGCTGCGGTGCAGGTCGGTCAGATGGGCCACGCGCAGGCCGGAAAGCCCCGGCGGGAGATAAGGCAGGGCGACCGTATGTTCGGTGCGGCGAATTCTCACGGGGCGGTTCCGCCGCTGCCCGCGCCGCCCGCAGGAGAATTTGCCTCCGACGCGGCTTTTCGTGCGGCGGCTGCGTCGTCGGCCCGGTCGCGACGAACCTGCGCCAGCAAATCGCCCACGCGCGCCGCCTCTCGCGCATTCTCCGGCGCGGGTTCCGGTCCTGTTTTTGGCCCGTCTTCCCCGTTCGCTGTTCCTTGTTGGCGGACGAGACTCTCCTGCCAGCGCGTCAAAACTCCCTCGTACAAATCCGCCAGCCGCGCGCGTTTCTCCTCGGTCAGCGTCTCATACAGGTTTAGATGGCGGCGCGTCCAATAAAGGTCCAGGACGCGCGCAGCCTGCGCCGACTCCCCGGCGGCTTCCGACCACTGCCCCCGGTCGTAGGCGAGCGCGGCCAGGCCGTCGTGCGCGAACGCGAACTCGGTCTCGATCAGGTCGGTAATCGCGCGCACCCGGCCATAGGGCGCGAATTCCAGCGCGGTTATCGCTTGATAGACTTCGCCGGCCTGCGCGGGCTGGCCGTCGTCGCGCAGGGCGTCGGCCAAAGCGCGCAGGTTTTGCAGGTTATGGGGATCGGCTTGCCGGGCGCGCGAAAAGGCGGCGATTGCGCGTCTCTTGTCACCATTACGCGCCTCGAACTGCCCCAGACGATACAGCGTTTTGCCGATGGGAGCCACGCGCGCGGCGGTTTCCAACTCGCGCCTTGCCGACGGAACGTCCTGCAGCATCTGAAAAATTTGCGCGCGGGCGAGGGGCGGTTCCGGGTCGAAAGCGTCCGGCGCGGCCTGCAGACCGGCAAGCGCGGCCTGCGGCTGCCGGTCGGCGAGCGCCTGCGCCGCTGTCGCTAAATCCCAGCGCGTCAATCCCGCCACGCCTGCCCGTCCCAGCAGGAAGAGGCTCAAAATCGCTGCGCTGAACAGCATTCCGCGTGAAAGCGGACGCGGCGTCTGGGTGGCGAGCGGCGCGATGTCGCGGGCCTGCGCTGTCAGCAAAGCCAGAACGCCGCTGAACGTGAACAGGGTCGCCACGATGAACCAGTCGGAGTCGAACAGGCTGTGCAGAAGCGACGCGACGATCCCGGCCAGCAGCCCAGCGGCGATCAGGCGCGGCTCGGCGAAATAGGCAGGCGGGGCAGGCGGCTCCAGCGCGACGCGCGGCGTTTCCGCCCGGCCCCGCGCGCCGCGCAGGAACAAAACGTGCGTGGCGAACGCGGCGGCGGC
>JBBRNU010000575.1:0-3394 GCA_038230115.1 Chthonomonadales bacterium
CCCGAACGCCACTCGCCTGGTGGCCTCCATTCCCTATGACGACGCGGCGAAGGCGGAAAGAGAATGGCATACGCGCTTTGCAGACCGGCGCGTTCGCGGGGAATGGTTCCGGCTGACGTGGCAAGAAGTGGAGACCGCCATTGTGGAGCAGGCGCGGTCAGAGGTCAAGTTTCTGCGGGCAGATGTCGAGCGGCGCAACCACGTCGAAGCCGAATTGCGCCAACGTCTGGCGCTGACGGCCCGTAGCGAGCCACAGACGGACGCAGAAGAGGCAAAACCCGCAGAGGCGGGGACGGGCGCGGGGCGGCTGGCTTTCGCGCCTGTGGAAGAGAGGGTAAGACACGATGGATTTACCGGTTGACATGGTTATTCCCATCACAATGGCGAGCGGCTTCCAACACCTTGCAACGCCCCATTCCTTTGAAGACAGCGCATTTATGATGACCGCTCTTGCTGAATTGATGGAGGCCTCAGTTGCAAGGCGAGATGAGGAAGCGAAATTACTCGCTCAGAAGGTTCTCGCATGGGTGGATCAGGGGAACGCCGTCATCACAGCAGGCATGAACTGGATACAGGCCCATTGGCGTAGGAGAGGAGTCGCTGAGGCTGACTTGGGGGGGCTGCCTTACTGTCTCTTCCGCGACACGCGCACAGAGCGCGTGACGATAGACTTACGACCGCAGGTCTTTCTCTTGCGTGAGCGCGGCTATGATTTTGAGATAAACCCCGAAAGCAACCCGTTTGATGGTGAGCAGCCGGATGAATTTAACGATTTATGGCAGCGTCACAATGCTCGCTATCAGGAGATGGGGAAAGCGGTCATAGAATGGTATGAGCGTACCGGCGGGCGGTTCAATCCGTCTAAGGATTCTATTGAAGCGACTACGTCACCGACACTTCATCTTTACACAACGCAAGAATTGGATACTTTCGCCTCTGCACAGGCGGACGGTCATACTGGCAGAAACTACCGATACGACCCGCAAAGCAGGGGTCGCATTTACAAGAAGTCGGACAACCACTATATTGAACTGAGGCTAACCGATCAAGAAATAGACGACGGATTGGATGAACACGCCTTAGAGAGTCTGACAAGCGCTCAGGACGCAGATGGCATTTTGGCGACCTACTACGTTTGTAGCCTACTCGCGCCGATCACTCCAATTCCAGCGAATACCGCGCCCGTCGCATTGATAGACCTAGATGATGTGATTTCTAAAATAGGGTGGGACCCGCGAAGTACGCAAGAGCGGGAACAAATGAGAGCGAAGGTTTACGATTACCTGAAATTCGGCGCTCGCGCTCGGCTGAAAGGCTTTCGCTCAGGCGTAACCCTAGACCCGGATACGCGCCAGCCCATAGACACACGCATAGATGCGCCTGTGTGGGCATTCGGCGCAACTGAAAAAGCGATCCAGCCTTCCCTGATCGGTTCCTACGACGTGCCGATCCGTCAAGAACTATTCCTGTCTCGCGAGTGGCTTCCGTTCCTGACGGATAAACGATTGGTTCAATACCTCCCCTTGGGCGAACTCTTAGGAAGCATTCGAGCGAATCAACCCGGCGGCGCGTGGGCGCGTATACTGGGATTATCGCTTGCCAATTTCTGGCGGCGGCATCCACGCGAAACCATCGCCGGAACGATGAAGCCAACACGTCGCGAACTGCTGGAGCGCTACACGCCGAAAAAATCGCCGCCGTCTGAAATTTTCGATAGCAACTGGCCTGGGCGCGTTCCCCAATATTGGGGAGAGGCTTTAGCCATTCTAGCGGATAAAGGATTTATTGCAAGAGAAGGGGAAGCGGCGAGACCCAATATGAGTAAGATGCCACGCTACAACTGGAAAGATATATGGCTTGATGAGCGCGTGGACATCAAGCCAGGGCCGGAGATGCTTCTTGCGTTAAAAGTGCGGGCGGCGACCTTGCCCCCCCCGAAACCACCAAAAGATTTGAAGGAGAATCCGAAACGTCGAACAAGGCGAAAAACCTGACTCAAAACTTAGGCTCGCCGACTCAAAACTTAGGCTCGCCGACTCAAAACTTAGGCTCAACAATCTCAAAACGCCCCCTAAAACAAAAACAAATGGCAAAAGACGCCCCCTAGACAGGGGGCTTTTTGCCGTGTTAGACTCCATTCGTAAACGACGCGCGAAGGGAGTAATGCAACATGGACAGAGAAGAACCGCAACCCCGATTGCTTCGGATGTGCGATTTGTTAGACGAATTCACCGAGGACGCGGCGGCGCGTCACGCCGCGAAGTTGAGCGGCAAGCCTATGGGCGCAGTGACCGGCTTCAAGAAGATTGACGAAGCCATCGGCGGCGCTCTCGCCCCAGGGCTACATATCGTACACGGTTCGCCCGGAAGTGGAAAGACAGCGTTCGGCTTGCAAATCGCGGCGACGTGCCAATGTCCCGCGTTGTTCGTAACGTGCGAGATGTCGCCGATTGAACTGTTGCGCCGACTGACGGCCCGAATCTCCGGGCAGTATCTGGGACGGTTCAAAACCGGCGAAATGACGCCCGAACAGGCGCGGGGTTACGCGCAGAACGCCGTCGCTCGCGTCCCAATGCTCGCGATGTTGGATGCGACACGCGCCCCAGCTCTTCGGCAGAACATCCAGCAAGCCGCCGAAACCACACGCCGCCTCGCGCCGGAGAATCCTCATCTACTTATCGTCGTGGACTCGGTTCATAGTTGGGTGAGGGGCTGGCAATCCGAAGCCGACGAATATGCCGCCCTGAACACGGGACTGGACATTCTACGGATGACTGCCCAGGAACTCAACTGCGCGGTCATCGGGATCGGCGAACGCAACCGCGCTAGCATGAAGACCGGGGGTCAGAACGCGACGGCGGGAACCAGGGGCTTCGAGTATGCCTCGGAGTCCGTCATGGATTTGCAGGCCAAAAAGGACGAGCCAGACGCCGACGGCAAAACGCATATCGAGATCACGCTTTCCAAAAACCGGCACGGTTCCCCAGGCCGCAGAATCGACTTAATGTTCAGCGGCAGGCTTCAAGAGTTTCTGGAGGTGTAAGTCATGCCGAATGCAGAAGTCTACCCGTCTGTTGACGCTATCTCGCTAGACGAACTTCGCGCCTTCGACGCCGATGCGAAGACGCCGCAGGGTAAAACCGAATGGCGGTTCCTGTGTCCGCTTCCGGCTTGCAATGGCGTCGCCATAACGAAAGAACATCGAAGCCTGACGGTGAACAGCCGAACCGGGGCCTACCAGTGTCACCGTTGCAAGGCGAAAGGACTACTGCGGGAATTTTGGACTGACCGACCTTTCGTTCCGCATTCACAGGCCCGCCGCGCTCTCCAACGCGCCGCCGCGCCGCCGTCCCTAAAGCAGCCTACTCCGCAACCGGTCTCCGAGTGGCGACAC
>JBBRNU010000576.1:0-3386 GCA_038230115.1 Chthonomonadales bacterium
AAGCTGCTGGAAAACTATCTGTGCCAGATGAGCGCCGAAGAGTTCGCTGGCTACCGCGACTTGATCCCGGAAACGCTGACCGGGCAGGAATACCGCGACGAGTACGGCCTGCTGCCCGATCTGGTGACGCGCGTGGACTCCGACGAAACGTATCATCCGCGCGCCTGCGCCGAGCATCCCATTCTGGAAAATGAGCGCGTCAAGGAGATGGTCGCGCTGATGCATATCGCCAGCCTGCGCGAGGAAGAGGCAAACGAGCGGCGCGAGCTTCTGTCGGCGGCGGAGAAGACTCCTTCTGAGCCGGACACGCAGCTGCTGATCGAAGCGGGACAGTTGATGTACGCCGCGCACGCCTCCTACAGCGAGCGGCTTGAACTGGGATCGCCGGAAACCGATTTGCTGGTTTCGCTCGTGCGAGAGCGCGGCCCGGCGCGCGGGCTGTTCGGAGCCAAAATCACCGGGGGGGGCGCGGGCGGCACGGTCGCCGTCTTGTGCCGCGCCGACCTGCCGGACGCTGAAACCGCGCTGGGAGAAGTTTGCGCGGCCTATGCCGAACAAACCGGCGTCACGCCGCGCGTTATCATCGGCAGCTCGCCCGGCGCGGTAATGTTCGGGGCGCGCTTCATCATGCGCGGCTGAAAAGCGCTATCCGAACGACGCGCGAGTTCCTTCGTTCGGTAAAAGGAGGATTGATGCACCGCCCCGAAGCAGCGGAATTCGCGTTACAGCGCGACAAGATGTTTGACGACGATGATAGGTTGGCGCGCGGCGAATTGTTCCAGACGCTCAAGAAGGGACTGGAAGAGTTGGGCCAGGAGGCGCGGGGCGAAATCAGCCTGCGGACAACTTATGTCAGCGCGACCAACGATACCCGCACGACCTTTTACGAGGCGGAAAAAGACGAACTCTATTTTCTTTTCAGCCGCGCGCCAGTCGTTTCTTCACAACAGGCGACGCCCGGAATCGCTTTGGACTACGATGCCTCCGGGGGAGTGGTCGGCGTCAAAATCGAACGGGCGTCGGTGGAACTGGCCGATGTTCCGCTGCGCCGCAGTTTGGAACAGGCGGCTTGAATTTTCCGGGTCGAGCGGCTGGCTTGACAGGCTCGCCCTGGTATTCGATGATTGCGGGAGGACATCGTGACGAAAGTGCGAAAGGCCGTAATTACGGCGGCAGGGCGCGGAACCCGGATGTATCCCGCCACGACGACGATTCAAAAAGAGATGCTGCCGATCATGGATCGCGACGGCATCTGCAAGCCCGCCATCCAGATCATCATCGAAGAGGCGCTGGAAAGCGGCATCGAGGAAGTGTGTCTGGTTGTCAATCCGCACAACCGCGCGCAAATCGAGCAGCACTTCGCGCCCCTTCCGCCCAGCGAACTGCGCTTGTTTCAGGGCAAAGACTGGGCGCTGCTACAGGCGGCGCGCATTCAGCAAATCGCCGCCCGCCTGACGTTCGTCGTGCAGGAAACGCCCGAAGGCTATGGTCACGCCGTCTGGCGCGCGCGCGAGTTTGTGGGCGACGAACCAAGCCTGGTGATGCTCGGCGACCACATTTATACGAGCGGCACGGACAAGCGATGCGCGCGGCAGGTCATTGACGTGTTTGAGAAATACGACGCCAGCGTGTCCGCCGTGCAGCAAACCCCGACCGAACTGCTCCACCTGTTCGGCACGGTCTGCGGCGAGCGTATCGGCGAGTCGCCCGCCGTTTACGAAATCAACGCCATTTACGAAAAGCCGACGCCGGAATATGCCGAAGCGCATTTGCAGCAGGCCGGGCTTTTGCACGGAATGTACCTGTGCTTTTTCGGAATGCATGTCCTGACGCCGCGCATTTTCGACCTGCTCCAGCGCCATATTGACAACGACTTGCGGGAAAAAGGCGAGTTTCAATTTACCAGCGCGCAGGAAGCGCTGCGAGCTTCGGGCGAGCGGTATCTGGCGGTCGAGGCAATCGGCGACCGGCACGACATTGGCATTCCCTTCGGCTACGCCCAGACGCAGGCCGCGCTCGCGCTCAATTCCGTGTACAAAGAGCAGATGCTCGCCTCGCTCGTGCGAACCCTCGCCGTCCCGCAAAAGATCGTCCCGGACGCCTACAAGTAGGCGTTTGCAGGAAGTTTCGCGCGCATCACTTAGCAAGCAACTCGATTTGCGCGGAAGCAGAACGGGAATAAATCCCCGTTCTGAAATGCGAAGCCCTCCTTCGAGGGCTAAAGGCCAATGCCGAGAGCCGGAGCGTACAGTCAACCCGCGAAAGCGGACGAGGGAGCGCACATCTTCAGTCAGCTCCGTATTTAGCCCGCGCACGCCGACGCGCTATTGGTCTTAAGCCCGCTCAGGCGGGCTGTGCGTTTCAGGACGGGGATTTATTCCCGTCTGTCTGGTTCCAAACGGGGCATCCCTGCCCGTGCGTCAAGCGAACAGGCATCAGCAAGTTGGCATCAGGCAGGCGACGGGCTGGCATTGGCGGCAGCGTGCAGGCGGCGGAAATAATGGACGCTGCGGCGCACGATATACCACTCCTCGTCGCTGACCTCGCCGCTGTCTTCGCCGCGCTCCCACGCGCTGGCATAGGGTTCCCCCAGCGGGCGGCCTCGTTCCCACAGCAGGCGCAAAACCGGAATCAGGCGGGTAGCCGGGGACGCGCCGTAACTATCCCACCAGTCCGTTTCCAGCAGGGGAATCGTGCGCGTGGACTGGGCGGCGACTTCTATGGCGGGCAGGACGTTATGCCCGTTCGCGCGCACAATAGCCAGAATCGCCGGGAAATCCACCACGCCGTCGCCCGCCGCGCAGCGAACCAGTCGGTAGCCTTCCGGCGCGAAGTGCAGCGTATAGTCCTTCAGGTGAACGTGGCGGATCAGGGGCGCGATGCGGGCCGCGAACTCCACCGGGTCTTCGCCGACCGCAAGCGGGTTGCCCGCGTCTAAGGTCACGCCGAACGCCGGACTGCTCCCTGTCATGTCGGCCAGACGCAGCAGGTCGTCGCTGTTGGCGTCCTGATGGTTTTCCACCGCGATGCAAACGCCCATCTCTTCGGCGAACGGCAGAACCTCATTCAGGCGGGCCGCAAGCGCGTTCAAGTGCGCGTCCCAGCCGCCCGCCATTTTTCGCCGGTCACCGCAAAGCAAATGGCTCAACGTGGCGCGCACGACGGTCGCGCCCGCCCCCTTCGCGACCTGCAAATACTCCCGCAAATGCGCCGCGCTCGTATCCAGCAGCGCGCCGTAATCTCCCACGACCTGCAAGCCCCGCGTTCGTAAGGCTTCGACCAAGTTGAAATCGTCGGACTGAGCTTCCACTTTTACCAACTTGCCGTCGAAGGCGGGAACCAGCGCGGACAGGGGCAGTTCCGCGCCCGCCAGTCCCAGATCGCGC
>JBBRNU010000577.1:0-3356 GCA_038230115.1 Chthonomonadales bacterium
ACCGACCTGCGCGTTGCCAGAGATGGCGAAACCGAAAGTAAATTCTCTTGGATCGGTGTTGAGAAAGGTCGCCACGTATTGCGCGCGGGCAGGCAGAACCCCTGCGCTGAGGAGAAGAGCGAGCGCGGTTTTGAGCAGAACAGGCTTGCGAAAAAGCGACATGGGATTTTCCTTATCAAATGTATCCCCGTGACGATGTCGGGTATTGCGTCGCCGACGAGTTCAAGCGCTCTCCATACGTAGCTATAGATCGGTGTACCGGAGCCTCGATTTCGGCGATTAGGGCAGCGCCGTCATAAAGAAAATAGGTCGTCTGCCCGTTGACCGTCTTGCTGGCCCGCTTGGTAGCCAGTTAATCTGGCGGATCATCTTTCGTTCTTTTGTAATGGCGTCTGGCGAAAATCTCGATTGTATTACGCATAGCGTCGGCGTAATTGTTTTCTATTTCGCTCATGCGCTTCATCTCGCCCCAGCCCTCGCCTTCAGAACAAGGGGCCATGCCATCGGCATACCCGATTACTTTCTCATCTTCGCGTAAGATCGCCACAGATATGCTGGAGTGTTCATCAATGTCATCGGGTATCTGGTCTAAGAAACGCTTTACGTCTTCGCTAACCAAATCCACTGCGAGAACTTGATGGTAGGTATATGGCTGCCCTAATTCGCTCGTTGCAGTTCTTTCGAATGTTAAGTGAATCAAAAGTCGACGGATTGCCATAAATGTTTTCCTGTTACTTAGGGATGAACTTATGCTATAGCTTCTTGAATTGGAGTCAAGAGAAAATCTCCGAAATCTTCGGCGATAACTTCATACGGCTGTTCATCCGCTAGAACGCCCCTACTTCTATCTCCTCCGTAACGAGTTGGGAGCCAGAAAAGTCATGGCCCCGTCCGGCACTACTTCACAAACTGCGCGACGTTATCTTTGGTCACTACCACGCTGTCGGTTTTCACGATCCGGGGCGGCTTCTGACCTTTGAAGTAGGACGCCATCGTTTCGACGATTTTGGCCCCGATCCGGCGCGGCTGCACGGCGAGCGTGGCGGTCAGTTTGCCGTCTTTCACGTCCTGCAGGGCGGTGGAGTTGCCGTCAATGCCGACCGTCAGCAGGGAATGATTGGCGTCGGCGGCGGCTTTCGACGCGCCTTGCGCCATCGCGTCGCTGCAGCCAAAGACGAGATCGAGGTCGGGAAAACGCTGCAGCCAGTCTTTTGTCGTGGCGGTTCCGGTCGCGCGATCCCATTTGCCGTTCTGCTCGGCCACGACCTGAATGTTGGGATAGGGCTTGAGGGCGTCCCGGAAGCCGCCCGCCCGCTCGTCCGTATGCGCGCCCGGCTCGCCGTCCAAAATGGCGACTTTGCCCTTGAAATCGCCGTTCTTCTGTTTCAGCAGTTCCGCCGCCTTCTGCCCGCACAGCGTTCCGCCCGCCCGCTCGTCGTAACCGATGTAGGCCGCCACATCACCCTTGACCGGCGTGATCTGGTTATGCACGAAAATCGGGATTTTGGCCGCGTTCGCTTTGACGATGATCTGGTTGAGCGCGTCCGGGTTGATGCCGCAGACGCTGATCGCGTCGGGTTTTTGCTGGATCAAGTCTTGGACGAGCGCGACCTGCGCGGTGTAATCGCTTTCCTTGTCCGGGGCTTTATCGAAGGGTTCGGGCCAGCCCAATTTCTGCGCCGCTTCGATGGCCCCTTTGGGCAGCTCGTTGTGGAACTCGCTGGTTTTGGCGGGCGAAATGATGGCGATTTTCTTGCCGGAGCCGTTGCTGGAAACGGAATTGGCGGCGTTGGGCGCGCTGCCCGGCTTGCCTGCGGGCGTGACCGGGGCGGATTCGCCGTTGTCGGATTTGCCGCAGCCCGCTAGCCCGACCGACGCCAGCAGCCCCAGCCCCGCCGTCAGCCCGCGCCATGCGCTCGCGCGCCCGCGCTGTAAACCGACGCCGCCCATCAATCCCTGCCCTGCGCCCCGGCGATGCGGCGCGTAAAATGAAATCATGCCTGGTTCGTCTCCTTTTTTTGCAGCGTATCGAAGGCGACGGCAGCCATGATAATCAGGCCGATGGCGACCTTCTGCCAGTTGGAATCCACGTTGATGAGGTTGAGACCGTTGCGGATGGTTCGCATCAGGAGCGCGCCCGCGAAGGTTCCGGCCAGGCTGCCGCGCCCGCCCGAAAGACTGGTTCCGCCGATGACGACGGCGGCAATGGCGTTCAATTCCAGGTCGCCGCCCGCATCGGGAACCGCCGCCCCGACCGTCGCGGTCTCGATCAGCCCGCCGAGCGCGGCCAGCAGTCCGCCGACGATATAGACGCACAGTTTGGCCCGGTTCACGTTGACGCCCGATAGCCGGGTCGCCGTTTCGTTGCCGCCGATGGCGTACAGACGACGGCCCGCGCGCGTTCGGGATAACAGGACATGCCCGGCCAGAAACACAAGCGCCATAACGAGGACGGCTAAGGTCAGGTTGGCGGTCGCGCCGTTCGGCGTGCGAAAGGCGGCGAGCGTGCGCCCGGTGAACAGGTAGCCGGGCGGTATGCCGCTCGCGATGTTGGTTCCGTGCGACACGATGAAGACCAGGCCGCGCGCCAGGGTCATCATGCCGAGCGTGGCGATAAAGGGCGGCAGGCGGAGCCGGGTAATCGCCAGCCCGTTGGCGGCTCCGACGAGGGCGCCCACGCCCAGCGCGACGAGCAACCCGCCCAGCGCGGTTCCCGCCAGGCCGCCGAGCGCGCCGGAATGCTGCGTCATCACGAGCGCGCCCAGAAACGGGGCGAGCGCGGCCACGCTGCCGACCGAAAGGTCAATGCCGCCGGTCAGGATAATCGCCGTCATGCCGACCGCGACGACGGCGATTTCAACCGACTGATCGAGGACATGGAGCAGGTTCGAGGGCTGCCGAAACTCCGGCTGGAGCAGGCCGACAATGAGAATCACGAGGGCGAGCGCGATGTACGCGCCCGCCTTGCGCCAGAGGTCTCGCATTCGCTTGGGTCTGGCCTTCCTAAAAATAATTCCGGTTACGCAGGCGATCGATTCGCTTGGTAACCGGGCGGGACCGGAGGTTGAACCCCCCCGGCAACAAAGGGCAGGCGGTTAGCCGGAGGTTGAACCCCCCCCGCAACAAAGGGCAGGCGTCCTGCGGACGCGGCGCTGTGTCGCTCGAATGTTTGCGCCCTCCTCACATCCTGGTACGTCGGCGCGCGTTTATCGGCGTGAGCGGATTTCGCGTCCGCAGGACGATTGTTTTTTGTTGCCGGGGGTTTTCAACCTCCGGCTCCGCTTGCTTTTTCCTGCCGGAGGTTTTCAACCTCCGGCAAACGCTCGCCAGAAACGCGCGGGCTTCGATTATAACAC
>JBBRNU010000578.1:0-3339 GCA_038230115.1 Chthonomonadales bacterium
AGCCAGACGGCCTCGCGATGCCCGAAGCGGCGGGCCTGTAAGAGACGGATGGTCAGAATCATGCCGACCTGCGTCAGGCAAAGCCAGCCCCAGGCCGGAAACGCCCCCTGCGCCAGCCCGATGCCGCAGGCCGCCAGCGCGAAGCCGAACGGCAGCAGAAATAACGCCACCTGCAAAACGGTCATGACGACAAGCGCGCCGGGACTGCCCAGACCCTCGTAAGCATTGCGCGTGAACCCGTTCCAGACCGCTCGTCCGCCCGCGTACATTCGGCATTGAATCAGCGCGCAGCCGTCGAACAGGCGCACTGTCCGCCCGGACGCCTTGACGCGCCGCGCGAGCTGCAGGCCGTCGTGGAACGAGCGCGGAATGCTCCCATGCCCCCCGACCGCCCGGTACGCCTCAGCGGAGAACAACTCCACCTGCCCGCACGCAGCCACGAGTTGCTTGAAGGGCGACTCCCAGACCATTCGCACCGGCAGAAATGTGACAATGAGAAAATGCAGCATCGGCAGCGTGACCCGCTCCCAGAAGGTTCCGACGACCTGATAGGGGAACGCGCTGACCATGCCTGCGTTCGTCATCTGCGCGTGGGCGAGGGATGCGCCCGCCAATCCCGGCTGCGCCCGCGTGTCGGCGTCGAGGAAAAGCAGCCAGTCGGCTCCGCGCGCGAGCGCCGCCTCGCCCAATTGTCGGCACGCCCAGACTTTGCCCGCCCATCCCGGCGCAATCGGCTCGCCGCGCAGCAAATGAACACGCGCGTCCCGTTCGGCAATCGCGGCGATAAGGGCGTCCGTTCCATCGTCGGAAGCGTCGTCGAGCGCCAGCAGCGTAAAGTCGGCATACGTTTGGGCCAATAGGCTTTCCAGACAGGCGGCGATGTTTTCGGCCTCATTGCGCGCCGGGATCAGCACGAAAAGGCGCTCGTTGGGGCGCGGCGGAGCGAGACCAGGCGGGAGCGGGGCGTAGTCGCGCAGGTTGCGCGCCACGAGCGCCAAAAACGCCAGCAGCAACGCGGTGACGCTAATTTGGTAGATTGTCAGCATGGCGGAACCACGTTTTTTACCGGCTTGCTTTCCGGGCGTAAACTGGCTATAATACTTACGTGTCGCGCCGCGCGGCAGCCAAAGTAGTAAAAAGCGCGGCCAGAACGAAGGAGAATCAAGACGCTAATGGGTAGATGGGTGATAGAAGCGCGCGGCTGGCAGCATATCCTGACGCATTATTGCGATCATGCCCGCTCCGGCGACCGCAACGACCAGTTGAGCCAGGATTTGGGCGGCGGCTACGTGCGCTGCGAGAAGTGCAGCGATAAATTCCTGCCCACGCATGAGCCGGGCAATCCCCGATTCCTGCTGCGGCTGCGAACCAATGAGGACGCGCCGCCGATCGCTCGCTAATCGAAACGTGAGCGTAAATCAAAACCAGTCCGGGGCGGTTTCGCCCCGCTTTCTTCGGTCAGCCTGCGCGCGTTCACGCAGGCTGACTTTTTTGTTTTTATGCCGCCTTGAGGTCGTATTTTTGTTGGCGGGGCGGGAATTTCCGTAACTATCCTGACGGGCGAATTTCGGAGAAGGTTTCGCCCGACGCCATGTCTAGGGTACAATGGCGCGTCCGCCTCGGAAATTGGCGGGACGCGGGCGGGACGTTTGCGAAGGATTTTCCGCGTTCCTGCATCATGGCGACGGTTCCTGAAGCGCGATGAAAGCGCGAGCGCAGCACAGACGAAAAGAGAAAAGCCAGTATGACTCAGACCGCCGCCGTCGGCCTTTTCCAGCGCGAAGGCCTGCGGCAGTTTATTAAATTTTGCGTCATTGGGCTGTCCGGCCTGATTATTGACGCTGGCATTTCCGGCGTTCTGACCTACAAACTGCACTGGGTCTGGTTCGTCGCCAAAACGGTTTCGTTCCTGATTGCGGTCACGAACGGCTACATCTGGAACAGCCTGTGGACGTTTCGGGGGCAGGGCGGGGGGCGCAGCCACGCGCAGTATGCCCGCTTCGTCGCGGTCAGTATCGTGGGCTACCTGCTCAACCTCGCCATCATGAAAACGGTGTTTTTGGCCTTTACAGGGCAGTTAATCCATCATGGCGAACCCGACTTTATGCACTGGTGTCTGGCGACCGGCATCGCCGCCGTTATTGTCTCAGGTTGGAATTTCCTTGCCAACAGAAAATGGACGTTCAGCGATTGAACGCGTGCGAACGCCAGCAAAGACGAAAAACGCCGTGCCGAAGCGTCAATAATCCACCGGGCGCAGGTAATAGTCGTTGATAGATGTTGAGGAAAGCATGGCGGTTGTAGGCAAATGGCGCTTCCAGTGCGTCGAGTCCAGTCGCCGCTTGACGAGCGCAACCTCGGCTTCAGGAAACCCCATTTCGACCAGCCGCGCCTGCGTGTAGCCGCGCAGCAGATACAGCAGGATGCGGTCGGCTTTCAGATACGAGATGCCGAAGTCAGTTTCATCGGTCTGCCCGACGACCAGGTCGGCGGAGGCGGGCTTCCCCACGACCACTTCCGGCACGCCGACATAGCGCGCGACATCCCACACCTGCGTCTTGTACAAATCGCCGAGCGGATTGACGGGCGGCGAGTCATCGGCGTGCCAGGTGAAGTAGCCGAACAGGCGCTCGGTTTTGTTGCCGGTTCCTACGGGCAGCGTGCCTAACCGCTGGCTCTGGTCGAAAAGGATGATCATGCGCGTTCGGGCCATCACGTTGCCGCGCCGCCGGGCGTCGGCATCGGGTGCGAATTTCAGGTAGCCGTCTACAGCCTCGCTGATTTCGATGGTCTCGACGTTGATTCCGGTCGCTTCGGCCACGAGCGCGGCGTGTTCCAGACTGTCGCGGGACGAGGTTTTGTAGGGCATGCGAATCGCGTACACGTTTTTCGGCCCCAGCGCCTCGGCCAGCAGAAACGCGACCAGGGCCGAGTCCACGCCCCCCGACAACCCGACGACGGCCTTATCGAAGCCGCGCCGCCGGACAATCTCGTCGCGCAGGAACGCGATCAGCCATTCGGTGACGAGCGGCGCGTTGATTCTGAGGTTCTCGTCGGCCTCCACGTCAAGCGGTGGCGCTTGCAGTACGGGCAATCGGCTCATGGCTTACTCTTCTCTCGTTTGACGCTGAATTCTGAAATGCCCCTTTTGAAGGGCGGCGAACGGGATGGTAACCCCGTTCTGAAATGCGTAGCCCGCCTGCGCGGGCTAAATGCAAATTTCCTACACTGACTTCTACGCAATCTGAAAACTGGTTGGCGGCGCGGCCTTGTGCATTGCTGGCCACGCAGGTGGTCTGTGCATTTCAGAACGGGGTTACCATCCCGTTCTCTCCTCCC
>JBBRNU010000579.1:0-3335 GCA_038230115.1 Chthonomonadales bacterium
CATTCGCTATGAGGGGCCGAAGGGCGGGCCGGGAATGCGCGAGATGCTGGCCCCGACCTCGGCGATCATCGGCGCGGGTCTGGGCGACGCGGTAGGCCTGATTACAGACGGGCGCTTTTCCGGCGGAACCTATGGCATGGTCGTCGGCCACGTCGCGCCGGAAGCCGCAGTCGGGGGAACCATCGCGCTCGTGGAAGAGGGCGACTCGATCACGATTGACGCGCCCGCGCGCTTATTACAACTGAACGTGCCGGACGCGGAAATCGCGCGCCGTCGCGCCGACTGGCGACCGCCGACGCCCCGGCACACCCGCGGCGTCCTGGCGAAATACGCCCGGCTGGTCGCAAGCAGCAGCCTGGGCGCGGTGACGGATTGAAGGGACGGCGCGGCCAGAACGGACGCATTGAAAAGACCGCGTTCGGCGGAATTCTGTTCAGCCGCTCCAACGCCCTTGCCGCGCGTCTTGCCTGCAAGCGGCGCGAAGGAAGGCAGCCTTCGTGCGGCTGACATTTTTGCCAGTGGGATTGAGCGTTCCGGCCCGCGTCGGCGATACGATACTGGACGCCGCGCTGGATAACGGCGTCGCCCTGCCGCACGAATGCGGCGGCAACTGCGCCTGCACGACCTGCCACGTCTATATCGAGGCGGGTCTGGAATCGCTGTCGCCGATGGAAGACGTCGAGGCCGATCGGCTCAGTACGGCCCCGGCCTACCAAGCGAATTCACGGCTCGGCTGTCAGGCGCTTCTCACCGACGGCGATGTGAATGTGACGGCGCGAATTGTGGAAACGTAAGAAACTATGTTACGCAAATGGGCGATGGGGGTTGCCGGAGGTTGAAAACTCCCCGGCGCAAAAGGGCGGCGTTTGCCGGAGGTTGAAAACCCCCGGCAACAAAGTGCAGGCGTCCTGCGGACGCGATGCTTGCGTCGTTAAGACGCTTGCGCCTTCTTTGCGACCTGGAATGTCGGCATATCGGAGCGCGTTCAAGGCGTGAGCGAATTGCGCGTCCGCAGGACGCCTGTTTTTTCTTGCCGGGGGTTTCAACCTCCGGCAAACCGCCTGTTTTTTTGTTGCCGGGAGCAACTCCCGGCAAACGGTATGGCTGGACAAGGATTTGACATGAGTCTTCTGGTGGTCAACAATCTGGAAAAGTCGTTCGGAATGGACACGATTCTGAGCGGCGCGAGTTTTCGACTCGAATGGCGGCAGAAACTGGGCCTGATCGGGCGCAACGGCAGCGGCAAAACGACCCTGCTCCGAATGCTGACCGGGCAGCAGCCGCCCGACAAAGGCTCCATTCAGTACGCGAAAGGTATCCGGGCGGGCTATCTGCGGCAGGAAGACGCCGTAGACCCGAACAAAACCGTCCTGCAGGAGGCAGAGGCCGCGTTCGCTTACGTGACCGATATGGAGAGCCGTTTGCGCGCGACGGAAGTGGAGATGGCGCAGGCGGGCAGCGACAGCGACTTGGAGCGCGTCATGGAGGAATACTCGCTCCTGCACGCACGCTTCGAGGCGATGGGCGGCTACGACAGTCTGCGCGACATTCCGGGCGTGCTGAAAAAACTGGGGTTCGAGGCGGGCGACCTGATCAAACTATGCGGCAAGCTGTCGGGCGGGGAAAAAACCCGGCTGGCGATTGCGCGCTTATTGCTGTCCGGCCCCGACATCCTGTTTCTCGACGAGCCGACCAACCACCTGGACATCGAGGCGACGGAGTGGCTGGAAAGCTTTCTGCGCGACTTTGGCGGGGCCGTCGTTCTGGTATCGCACGACCGCTATTTTCTCGACCGCGTGGTCACGACGATTGCCGAGGTCGAGAACGCGAAACTAACGCTTTACACCGGGAATTTTTCCGCCTACTGGAAGCAGAAGCAGGCCAATCAGCAGCGGCAGGCCGAATTGTACGCGCGCGAACAGCGCGAAATCGCCCGCCTGACGGAGTTTTTCGAGAAGTGGAAAAACACGCCCTCGAAGAAAAATCAGGCCGTGATGCGAATGCGCTGGGCCGAGAAGATCAAGCAGCACGGGCTTTCGCTCAAAGCGACCGAGACGGCGACCGAGCGCGTCAGCGCGCCGGGAAAAACCGCGAAACTGGCGATCAAGTCGTCGCAACTGAGCGGCAACGAAGTCGTGATTTTGGACAACCTGACAAAACGCTACGGCGCGCGAACGCTGTTTGAGAACGTGCGCGTATTGCTGCAGCGCGGCGAGCGGGTGGGGATCGTGGGGCCGAACGGGGCGGGCAAGTCCACGCTGGTGAAAATCCTGCTGGGGCGCGAAACGCCCACGTCGGGCATGGCGCGCCTGGGCGCGAGCGTGACCGTCGGGTACTTCGCACAGGACACGAGCGACCTTGACCTGGAAGCGACCGTCATGGAAAACCTGATGGACGTGGCGGACATGGAGCCGGTGCAGGCGCGCACGCATCTGGGGCGGTTCCTGTTCAGCGGCGACGATGTGTTCCGGCCCGTGAAACTGCTTTCCGGCGGCGAAAAGAACAAGCTCGTGCTAGCGCAGTTGACCTATCTGCGCCCGAACCTGCTGATCCTCGATGAGCCGACCAACCACCTCGACCTCGAATCGCGGGAGGCGCTGGGACAGATGCTGCGCGAATACGACGGCACGTTGCTGCTCGTCTCGCACGACCGCTATCTGCTGGATCAAGTGACGACGCACACGCTGGAAGTGGCGGACGGGCGCGTGACGTTCTTCGACGGCCCCTACGGGCAGTTCCGCGCGCAAAAGGCGACCGGTAAGCTCCGCGCGCAGGTCTTCGGGCCGATGGCGAGCGGGGGGAACGGGCCGAGCGCAAAGAATGGCGCGCCGCCTGACCCGTCTGGAAACGGCGCGTCCAACAAAGGGACGAACGGCGCGAACGGAACGGGGGCGGAACGCAGTCAACTCGACACGCTGCTGGCCCAACGCCCGCAGCCTGCCATCGGCATCGCGGACGGCCTGAACGCGCATCAACTGTCGAAGGAACGGCGGCGAGCGCAAACGCAGGTCGCGCAGGCGGAAAAGAAAATCGCCGATCTGGAAGCGCGCCTGAGCCAGATTGAAACGCAGTTGTCGCAGCCCGCCCCGACCGACAATGTCGTCGCTTTGTCGCAGGAGCATGGCGGCGTCCAAAACGCCCTGACCGAGGCGATGCGCGTGTGGGAGCAGGCGGCGGAATACGCGGACGCGCTGGAAGCGGGCGCCTGAAATCGCTTGTGGATCAACGGGGTTACCATCCTGTTCGACGCGCGTTTCATACAGCGTTCATCGCCGCAAAAGTTCTTTCAGGGCTGTCTTGCCCCTTTCCGCGTCTTCTTCCCGGAAGGGCGAATA